>VGEJ01000157.1 GCA_016869335.1 Alphaproteobacteria bacterium
CCCGCGGGCTACGAGTCCTTCGAGCCGAGAGCGCGCGCGATCGTGCAGGAGCGGCTGAGCCGTGGTCACATCGCCCTGACGCTCCAGCCCACCCATGAACGCCGGGTCGCGGGCGTTGCCCTGAACCGCGCGCTGCTCGATCAGGTGCTCGCCCTGGTGCGCGACGTCGGCCCCTCGACCGGCGTCGCGCCAGCGCGGCTCGATGGTCTGCTCGCTCTGCCCGGTGTGCTCGATCCGATTGCGCCGGCGGACACCGAAGCGGATCGGGACGCGCGCGAACCGGCGCTGTGCGCCAGCCTGATCGTGGCGGTCGAGGCGCTGGTGGCGATGCGGCAGCGCGAGGGCGCCGCGCTCGGCGCGACCCTGGCCGGGCAGCTTGACGAGATCGAGCGCTGGTTGAGCGCGGCCGAGGCCGAGGGTGCGGTACTCCCGGCGGCGCTGCGCGCCAGGATGCAGGAACAGCTCGCCCTGCTGCTCGGTGCGGCACCCGTGTCCGAGGAGCGCCTGGCGCAAGAGGTGGCGCTGCTGCTCGTCCGCGGTGACGTGCGCGAGGAGCTGGATCGCCTCCGCCTGCATCTGCTGCAGGCGCGTGAGCTTCTCGCCGGCGGTGGCGCGGTCGGGCGCAAGCTCGATTTCCTCGCCCAGGAGCTCAACCGCGAGGCCAACACGCTTTGCGCCAAGGCGCCGAGCGCGGCGCTGTCGCGCCATGGCCTCGAACTCAAGGCTGTGATCGACCGGTTCCGCGAGCAGATCCAGAACCTCGAGTAGCCATGAACAATCAGTCCATCGCCCGCCGCGGTTTGATGTTCGTGCTGTCTTCGCCTTCGGGTGCGGGCAAGACGACGATCTCGCGTCGTCTGCTCTCCCGCGACGCCAACCTGACCATGTCGGTGTCGGTGACGACCAGACCGCCACGGCCGAGCGAGGTCGATGGCCGCGACTACATCTTCCTCACCGAGGAGGCGTTCGCGCGCCTCGTTCGCGAGGGGGCCTTGCTCGAACACGCGCGGGTCTTCGACCACCACTACGGCACGCCGCGCGCGCCGATTGAGGAGGCGCTGGCGGCGGGGCGCGACATACTCTTCGACATCGACTGGCAGGGGACCCAGCAGCTCAAGCAGAATGCGCGCAGCGACCTCGTCGCGACCTTCATCCTGCCGCCCTCGACCGCCGAGCTCGAGCGCCGGCTGTTGGCGCGGGCGCAGGACAGCCCGCTCGTCGTGCAGCGCCGGATGGCGCGTGCCGCCGACGAGATGAGCCACTGGCCGGAATACGACTACATCATCATCAACGACGAGGTAGAGCGGGCCGTTGCGGGGGTGGGCGCCATTCTGCAGGCCGAGCGGCTGCGGCGCGAGCGCCAGACCGGTCTGAGCGAGTTCGTCCGTTCCCTCCGCGGCACGGATTAGCGGCAGAACGAGGTTGCGCTTTCACCGCGAAGACGCCGCGGCCGTGCGAATGCCGGTCAGGCCGACCCCCGGCCGGCCGAGCAGATAGCCCTGGCCGTAGCGGACGCCCGCTTCAAGCAACAGCCTGACCTCTTCTTCCCGCTCCACCATCTCGGCGACCGTGTCGATGACGAGGGCGCGGCACAACCCGGCCATGGCGCCGAGGAACGCTGTGGCCTTGGCGTTGCCGAGCGCCTCGCGCACGTAGAGGCCGTCGATCTTGACGAAGTCTACCTCGAACGCGCGCAGGTATTGGAATGCTGCGGCGCCGGCGCCAAAGTCGTCGAAGATGACCTTATAGCTTTCGCGGCGCAGCTCCTGAATGACCGCGTTGGCGCACTCCAAGTCGGTGATTTGTGACGACTCGGTCACCTCGAAGCTGAGGGACTCGGCGAGGTTCCGGTAGCTGCGGAGGAGCTCGAGCAGGCGCGCGATGAAGCTCGCATCGCTGAGGGAACGGCCAGAAACGTTGACGGCAACGCGCGGGAGGTCCTTTTGCGCCCGCCCTTCCAGGATCTTTGCCACGATGCGCCCGACCATGGTAAGGTCGAAATCGGCGATGACGTCCATGCGCTCGGCGAAGCCGATGAAGTCGGCGGTGTCGGGGAACGTGCTGGTGTCCTGCGGTCGCACCAGGGCTTCGAAATGGTGCACGGCCCGGGTCTTCAGATCGACGATTGGCTGGTACAGGACGTCAAAGGCGTTGGCGCTGACGATCCTCTTGTAGACGTCAAGACGCGTCATCACCTCGGCATGGAACGCGCGCAGGCCGTTCGATAGGTCTCCAAAAGAGAAGTTCGAGCGCTGGTGGGCGAACCGGTTGACCACGTAGAGCAGGGCCTTGGCGCTCTGGTCAGTGGAAAGGCCGGGCTCGCGGCGCAGCGAGACGCTGTTGGCGGCGACCGATACGCCCTCGCGCGCGGGATCGATCGCGCGGCTGCGCTCGACGAGTGTCCGCTCGATCGCCGCGACGTCGCCAACCTCCTCCTGGATCAGGCCGAAGCGTTCGCTCGTCAGGCGGCCGACGGCCTCGCCGCGAACGGCATAGGACTGCAAGTAGGTACTGATTCCGGTGACGAACGCCTCCGCCTCGGCGGCGGCGAGCCTGCCGGTGAGGGCGTCGAGGCCGCCGATCTCGACCAGCGTCATTCCGTAGGGCACGGCGGTACCCTCGGCCGCCTGCTGCGCCGCCACCGCAAGGCCTGCAAAACCCTCGGCATCGAGCAGCCCGGTGGCCGGGTCGCGGTTCTCGGTGCGGGCGACCGGCGCGAGCGCACGAGCGACGTTGAGGGTGAGGTACGTGCGCTGCGCCCGGCCCGGCAGGTGGGTGCCCGACAACATCGCGTTCTGCGCCTTGCCGTCAGCCCGCAACAGCCTCACCGGCAGCGGGCCAAAGCGCTGGCGGCGCGCCGAGTCGGTGACCAGCGTCGAAACCAGCGGGCAATCGCTCCCCGCTACGACGCACTGTAGCTTGGACCGATGAGGGCATCAGGCGGCTGCCCGGTCATCGAGTGGATGGCGCCCGCGGCAAAGCGGATGACGGCTTGGTCGTCGATCTCGATGAGCGCGTCCGCCGCGGCAAACGCGAACCCAACGAAGCGGTCACGGCATCGCGCAGGCGCGAGCGGTGATCGGCGCGCACGACAGTCCGCTGTTGCCGGCCTGGTCACGGCAGGCGGTACCGGCTCACGAGGCGATGCGATGGCATGCGCGGAACGGCCCGAGCCCACCAGGGCCCCGTGCCCATTGTCTGCCTCGAGGGGTTACCGGGGGCTTAACGCGGGTGACCCCGCGGGCGTCAGACGGCTTGGAGCATCGTGCCGATGCCCTGCTCGGTAAAGATCTCGAGCAGGAGCACGTGCTGGACGCGGCCGTCAAGAATGTGTGCGGCGCCGGCGCCATTCAGAACGCTGTCGATGCACGTCTGGACCTTCGGGATCATGCCGCCCGAAACCGTGCCATCGGCGATGTAGGCGCGCGCCTGCTCTGCGGTAAGGGTCGGGATGAGCTTGCCCTGCTGATCCAGCACTCCCGGCACATCGGTGAGAAGAAGGAGCTTGCTGGCATGCATGGCCGCCGCGACCGAGCCCGCGACGGTGTCGGCGTTGACGTTGAACGTCTCGCCCGCGGCGCCGAACCCGACCGGCGCGATAACCGGGATCACGTCGAGCCCGGCCAGCGACTGCAGGAGTCTGGCGTTGATCGCCACGGGCTCGCCGACGAAGCCGTAGTCGAGGACTCGCTCCCGGAGCGAGTCGGGGTCCCGTACCGTGCGGGTGAGCTGACGCGCCTCGATCAATCGGCCGTCCTTGCCGGAAAGGCCGACGGCGGTGCCCCCGGCGGCACCGATCGCACCGACGATCTCCTTGTTGATGGCGCCCGAAAGCACCATCTCGACGACCTCGACCGCCGCCTTGTCGGTGACGCGGAGGCCATCGACGAACGAGGTCGGAATGTTGAGCCGCTTGAGCATCTCGCCGATCTGCGGACCGCCGCCGTGGACGACGATCGGATTGATCCCGACCTGCTTCAGGAGCACGACATCGCGCGCGAAGTTGAGCATGACTTCGTCGCTCCCCATCGCGTGGCCGCCGTACTTGA
Organism: Alphaproteobacteria bacterium; assembly: GCA_016869335.1. Lineage (GTDB taxonomy): Bacteria > Pseudomonadota > Alphaproteobacteria > VGEJ01 > VGEJ01 > VGEJ01. The sequence continues at coordinate 4,050 of VGEJ01000157.1, forward strand.
TGACGAAGGTATGGCCAGTGAACTGGCGCATATACGGCAGCGCCTCGCTCAGCGTCCTGGTCGTCTGCAGGTAGCGGCGCGTCAGCGAGAGCTTGGGCGAAGTCATCGCGCACCCCCCGGGCCGGCTGGCGCCGTCTTATAGACCACTCAGGGCGGCTCCGCCACGCGCGCAAGAGAAGCCCTGAGTTCGGCCAACCCGCTGCCCGTTCGCGCGCTGGTGGCGATCGGGCCTGCCACCGCCTGGGGATGCTCGGCAAGAGCGGCATGAAGCTCTCCGAGCATGCGCGCGAGCGCGCCGGCCGCCGTCTTGTCGGCCTTGGTCAGCACGACCTGATAGGCCGCACCGGCATCCTCCAAGGCATCGATCAGGTGCCGGTCCAGCGGGCCGATGCCGCGCCGTGCGTCGATCAGCACGCACACCCGTCGCAGGACGCCTCGGCGCAGGACGTAGTGCTCGGCCAACGCGCCCCACGCCGCGCGGCGCCGCCCCGGCGCCGCGGCATGGCCATAGCCCGGCAGATCGACCAGCATCAGGCGCTGGCCGAGGGCGAAGAAGATGGCCGCCTGCGTGCGCCCCGGCGTGCGCGAGGTGCGGGCCAGGCCGCGCCGCCCGGTCAACGCGTTGAGCAGGCTCGACTTGCCGACGTTCGAACGCCCGGCGAAGGCGATTTCCGGCAGGCTCGCGGGCGGAAGCTCCGCCGACTTGGCCGCGAACGCGACGAAGGCGCACGCCTGCGCGAACAGCCGCCGGCCCTGCTCGATGGCGGCCGCGCCGGCCGTGTCCGCGACTATGTCTTCGCCGGCTTGGCGACGCCGTGGCGCTTCATGATGACCCATTGCTGCGCTAACGACAGGAGGTTGTTCCAAGTCCAGTAGATGATCAGCCCCGACGGGAACGGCGCCAGCATGAAAGTGAACACGATCGGCATGAGGAGGAAGATCTTCTGCTGAATCGGGTCCTGGGGCTGCGGATTGAGCCGCATCTGCAGCCACATGCTGAGGCCCATCAGCACCGGCCAGACGCCGAGGTGGAGGAACTCGGGGTATTCGAAGGGCACCAGGCCGAACGGGTTGAGGATGTTGCTGGGGTCGGGCGTGGAGAGATCGGTGATCCAACCGAAGAACGGCGCCTGGCGCATCTCGATGGTCGTGAACAGCACCTCGTAGAGCGCAAAAAACACCGGAATCTGTACGAGGATGGGCAGGCAGCCCATCATCGGGTTGGCCTTCTCGCGCTTGTAGAGTTCCATCAACTCGCGTTGCAGGCGCTGCCGGTCGGAGCCGAATTGTTCGCGCAGTCGCACGACCTCGGGCTGCAGGCGCTTCATCGCCGCCATGGCGCGGTAGGATTTGTTGGCGAGGGGGAAAAAGAGGATCTTGACGCAGACCGTGAGTAGGAGGATCGCCACGCCGAAGTTGCCGACGAGGTCGTAGAAGAACACGAGCACGTGGAACAGTGGCTTGGCGAGGAAGTAGAGCCAGCGGAACGACGCAGCGAGGTCGAAGCGCACGATCCCGAGCGAGTCCTCGTAGGCATCGATGGTGCGCACCACTTTGGCCCCGGCAAAGACATGGTCGGCAACCGTGACGCTGCCGCCGGCCGGCACCGTCACGGCGCCGCGCAGGTAATCGACCTGATACCTATCTTGACCCTCGGCCACGTGATGGCTGAAGCGCCCGGTGAAGGGCTGCCGTTGGTCCGGAACGAGCGTCACCAGCCAGTATTTGTCGGCAATGCCGAGCCACCCGCCGGTCGTCGTCTTTTCGATCCGGCCGGCCTCCTGGAGGTCGGAATAGTCATGCTCCTCGAGGGTACCGTCGAACACGCCGACCGGGCCCTCGTGCAGAATGTAGAAGCCCGAGGTCGCCGGGGTTCCGGCGCGGGCGACGAGGCCGTAGGGGAAGAGCGTGACCGGCGCAGCGGCGCTGTTTTCGACGGTCCGCGTCACCCGGAACATGAAGTCGCTGTCGACCTCGAAGCGTTGCGTGAACCGCAGGCCCTGACCGTTCTCCCACGACAACGTCAGTGGTCGGTCGGGGGCGAGCGTGGTGCCGTCGGCCTGCCACACGGCATCCGGTCCTGGCAGGGCCAGGGTCGCCTCGGGGCCGGCGCTCCAGCCGAACTCTACGTAGTACGGCCCAACGCTCAGCGGCTCGCTGCGCGGAGCGAACAGCGAGCCCGCGCCGGCCTGAAGCTCGATCGGTGTGCCTTGAGGTGAGAGCAGCACGATCTGGCCGCTATCGGACCGCCCGCTCTGGCGATAGGTCGCCAGCGTCAGATCGTCGAGCCGCGCGCCGC
>VGEJ01000158.1 GCA_016869335.1 Alphaproteobacteria bacterium
CGGCGCTCGCCGGCACCAGCGCCGCGAGCGCGGGGATAGCGCGGACGAGTGCGCTGCCGCCGCCGGGGAGCACGCCCTCGCCGAGCGCCGCGCGCGTCGTGTTGACGGCGTCCTCCACCGTTTCCCGGCGCTGCTTGATCGCGACCTCGCTGTCACCGCCGACCCTTACCACCGCGCAGCCGCTCGTCAGGCGCGCGAGCCGCTCCTGCAGGCGCTCGCGATCGTAGGCGAGGTACTTCTCGCGCGCGATCGCGTGGCGCAGCTCGGCACAGCGCAGATCGATCCGCTCGCGCTCACCGCCGCCGCCGACGATCCGGGTCCAATCGCTGCCGATCAGCACCTTGTCGGCCGTCCCCATCACGCGCGGCTTGATGTTCGCAAGCGTGTTGCCGAGTTCGTCGGTGATCGGCTCGGCGCCGACGAAGAGCGCGATGTCCTCGAGCAGCGCCTTGCGCCGTGGCCCGAAGCCCGGGGCCTTGACGGCGGCGATCTTGAGCCCCCCTTTCTCCTTGTTGACCACGAGGGTTGCCAGCGCCTCGGGCGCAAGGTCCTCGGCGATGACCAGGAGGCAGCGGCCCGACTTGGCGAAGGCGCGCAGCGCCGGCTCGATCGCCGCGAAGTCGCGGATGGGCTTCTCGTGCAACAGCACGTAGGGCTTCTCGAGCTCCACCACCTGGCGTTCCTCGTCGGTCACGAAGCGGGTCGACAGGAAGCCGCGCTCGAACTGCATGCCATGCCGCAGTTCCAACGTGGTCTCGCGCCCAGGGCCCTCTTGGATGGTGACGAAGCCCTCGGCGCCGATCGCGCTGAACGCCTCGGCGAGGAGCCGACCCAGGGCGCTGTCGCCGTTGGCGGAGACGGTGGCGACGTGGGCGAGCTCGGCCTCCGACTCGGTCCGCCGCGCCGCCGCCGCGAGGACCGCCGTCGCGGCGGCAGAGGCGCGGTCCATGCCGCTCTTGACGCCGATCGGATCGAGCCCGGCCGCGACCACCTTCACCCCGGCGCGGATCATGCACCCGGCAAGAACCACCGCGGTGGTCGTGCCATCGCCGACGGCATCGTTGGTTCGATGGGCGACCTCGCGGAGGAGCCGGGCGCCGAGGTCGGCGGTGCGGTCCCACAACTCGATGGCGCGCACGACCGTGTAGCCGTCGCGCGAGATCTCGGGGCTGGCGTGCGGCCGCTCGATCAGCACGGTGGCGCCGTGCGGCCCGAGGGTGGCGGCGACGGCCTCCAACGCTGTCGCGACCCCCTCCAGGAGGAGGCGGCGCGCGCGCGGGCCGAGCGCGATGTCCTTCGGCCCTGGGTCGGTAAGCCGGTAGCTGAGACGTGCCATCTTCCCCGCCGCGTTGCGCGTGCACGCTAGGGCTTTCCGGCTTTGCCGGCAACGCCCAGGGCTTGGTCCGCCCGGGCACGGTAGGCTAGAACTAGCGCGGCGCCCGCGGCGCGGCGCCCGGGCGCGGTTTCATAGTGGCGAGGATCATGGCGAGCGATAGCAGGGCAGGACGGCAACGGGATGGGGTGCGGCTCGCGATCCTGACCAACCGCTTCGAGGCGATCGCCCGGCGCATGGCCAACACGCTCATGCGCACCGGGCGCTCGGGCGTGCTCAACTCGGCGCACGACTTCTCGTGCTGCGTCATCACGGCCGGGGACGAGCTCCTGGCCACTGCCGAGAGTCTGCCGATCCACGTGCTCTCCGGCCCCGACCTGATGGCCAAGTCGATGAAGGCTTTCCACCCGGTGCTGAAGCGCGGCGATGCCTTCCTCCACAACTCGCCCTACCACGGCTGCTCGCACCCGGCCGATCACACCATTCTCGTGCCGGTCATCGATGACGACGGCGTGCACCGCTTTACCGTGCTCGCCAAGGCGCACCAGGCCGACATCGGCAACTCGATCCCGACAACATACGTCGGCTACGCCCGCGACGTGTATGAGGAAGGGGCGCTGATCTTCCCCGCTGTCCAGGTGCAGCGCGACAACCAGAACATCGAGGACGTGATCCGTATGTGTCTGATGCGCATCCGGGTGCCGGAGCAGTGGTGGGGCGACTATCTGGCGATGCTGGGCGCCGCGCGCATCGGCGAGCGCGAGGTCATGGCGCTGGCGCGCGAGGTGGGCTGGGACGCGCTCGCCGACTACACGCGCGACTGGTTCGACTACTCCGAGAACCGCATGGTCGAAGCCATCCGCCGCCTACCCGCGGGCCGCGCCGCCAAGACCAGCACCCACGACCATGTGCCGGGCACGCCTGAGGGCGGCATCGCGGTGAAGGTGACCGTCGCGGTCGACCCGGAAGCCGGGTTCATCACCATCGATCTCCGCGACAATCCCGACTGCTACCCGTGCGGCCTCAACCTGAGCGAGGCGTGCGCGCGCACCGCCGCCATGATCGGGCTGTTCAACTCGATCGACCACGCGGTGCCGAAGAACGCGGGCGCCTTCCGGCGGGTGAAGCTCCTGCTGCGCGAGGGCTGCGTGGTCGGCATCCCGCGCCATCCGACGAGCTGTTCGGTCGCGACCACGAACGTCGCCGACCGGGTCTCGAACCCGGTGCAGTGCGCGCTGGCCGAGTTCGGCGAGCACTTTGGCATGGCCGAGTGCGGCGCCATCATCCCGCCGGGCTCGGCGGTGATCTCGGGCCACGATCCGCGCACCGGCCGGCCCTTCGTCAACCAGATCATCGTCGCGTTGACCGGCGGCGCTGGCGCACCCGGACAGGATGCCTGGCAGACGATCTGCCACGTCGGCAACGCCGGGCTCTGCCTCCTCGACAACATCGAGCTCGACGAGCTGCACCACCCGATGGTGGTGCACAGCCGCCGCATCGTGCCCGACACCGAGGGCCCGGGCCGGTACCGCGGCGCCTCGAGCGCGTTCGCCGAGTTCGGCCCGATCGATGGCTGCGCCATGACGGTGGCCTACGTCAGCGACGGCACGACCAACCGCGCCAAGGGCGCTCGTGGCGGGGGGCTCGGCGCGGCCGCGCGACAGTATCGGCGGAGCCGCAACGGCGCGCTGGTCGATGTACCGAACTGTGCCCAGCTCGTGCTCGAACCCGGCGAGACGGTGCTGTCCTACTCGACCGGGGGCGGCGGCTACGGCCGGCCGACCGAGCGCGACCCCGAGCGGGTACGGCGCGACGTCGCGGAGGGCTGGATCAGCCGCGAGCGCGCGGCCGATGTCTATGGCGTGGTGCTCGACGCCAGCGGCGTAGTCGATCCCGCCGCCACGGCCGCCCGGCGCAAGGTCCTCGCCGCCGCCTGACGGCGCGACTTCGGCTACGCGATGTGTTGGCCGCGGTCGACGTTGAAGGCCTGGCCGGTGATCTCGGAGGCGGCTGGCGAGGCGAGGAAGACATAGACGCCGGCGAGATCCTCGGGCGGGATCATGGCGCCGCGCCGGATCCACATCGAGCCGGTGAGCTTGTCGATCACCCCCGGCGGCAGCGTCAGGTTGAGCTTGGTGGCGATCGTGCCGGGACAGACCGCGTTCACCGTGATGCCGCGCGGCCCCAGCTCCATGGCGAGCGAGCGCACCAGGCCGATCACGCCGTGCTTCGAGGCGACGTAGGCCGCGAACTCGGGCCCCGCGGTCTTGCCCCAGATCGAGGCGGTGAAGACGATCCGCCCGCCTTCGCCCATCTTGCGCAGCGCTTCCTGGGTCGCCCAGTAGAGGCCGTTCAGGTTGACATCGATCGTGCGGCGGAAATCGGCCTCCGCCTGTGGGCTTTGATCGCTCACCGCGGTCACCTTGGCGATCCCGGCGTTGTTGATCAGCACATCGATGCGCGGCATGGCGTCGACCACGCGGCGCAGCGACGGCAGGTCCGTGACATCGCAGAAGAAGCCGGCAACCGTCGTGTTGGTCTCGCGGCTTAAGTCGGCCGCGATGGCGACGACCTCGGGATCGTCGGCGGCGATAGTCACCTGGGTGCCCACACGGGCGAACTCGCGCGCCAGCACCGTGCCGATACCGCCGGTGCCGCCGACGATCAGGACCGCTTTGCCGGAAATGTCGAAGCTCACCATGACGAACCTCCGTTCAACCCGGTGCCGTGCGGCGCCGTTCGGCTGTGCCGGCGCGGTCGATGGCGCCACCGGCCGTGAGCGTCACGCCGTACACGCTTTCGGCGCGTGCGCGGCTCACCCAGCCCTCGGCGACATCGCGCCGCACCAGCTCCGGGTCGCGCGCCGTCGGCGCGCCGTAACCGCCGCCGCCGCAGCTATAGGCGACGATCATCTCGCCGGGCTCGACGCGCACCTGGGCGCAGGCCGGCAGCTCGACCAGATCGCCGTTGCGCGTGCGCCTGAACTGGCGCGCGCGACCGCCCGCGAGGCCGCCGCGGGTGCCGAGCGGACCGTTGACGGTGCCGTCGCTGACGTAGCCGACCTCGAGCGCGCAGCCCACCGGTCCGAACGTGGCGAGCGAGGACGGCGCGCCGCGTGACCGGCCTGCGCCCTCGCTGTCGGGCACGATGCGCCGTTCCTCGATGTAGAGCGGATAGACCAGCTCATCGAGCTCCGTCGAGTCCTGGTAGATCAGGCCGGCATTGCCGACGTGGCCGATGGTGAGCCAGGCATCGGTCATCGGCGCGGCCGCGCCGCCGGTGATGCCCAGGAATATCTCGTTGACGAAGGGCTGGCCGTCACGCGGATCAACCCCTGATATGACTCCGGCGGAGGCCGCGATCACCGCCCCGCACTCGGCCATGCCGACGCCGTCCCTGAGCTCGGCCAGCGCGCACTGCACCGGATTGGTCACGCGATCGGCGACGTTGGTCGTAGCGACCGAGCAGCTCGTCGGATGGCGCGGAATGCCGACCACGCAGCCCTCGCGCAGCAGGAGCTTCACACGCCGGAACGCGCCGGCATTCTTCGGCACCGCGTGGTCGATCGAGTTGAAGACACCGACCATCGCCGAGGTGCGGGCGCACGCCTCGCTCAGGTTGAGCCCGCACGGATGGCAGTCGGGGTTGTCGCGGAGATCGACCTCGATGATCCCCGCTGGCGAATCGACGGTGACGATCACCTTGACGCGGATGCCGGCCGCGGGCGTGCCGGGGAAGGGGTCGTGGGTCGAGAGGCGCACCGCCCGCCCGCTCGGGATCCGGCCGATCGCCTCGATCATGCGGTTCTCGGTATAGTCGAACCACTCGGTCGTGTAGCGCTCGAGCGTCTCCCAGCCGACCTCGCGGGCCAGTGCCAGCACCTCGCGCTCGCCGATCCGGGCGGCGCCGAGCATCGCCAGATAGTCGCCCCACCATTGCTCCGGCACCCGGATGCGCATCCGGCACATGCGGACGATATCCTCGATGTTCTGATAATCGCGCTGCACTTGTACGGCGGGAAAGATCAGCGCCCCCTCCTCGTACACATCGCGCGCGGCACCGTGATAGGTCGTGGGGACGGAGTTGCCGCAGTCGGCCTGGTGCGCCTTGGCCACCACGGTGAAGCGGTGCGCGCCGTCGTCATCGATCACCGGCACGAGGATGGTGTGGTCGGCCGGGTGCGAGCAGCCGTGGTAGGGCGAGTTGTGGAGGAACGCATCGCCACGCTTCAGCACCGGGTGAAACTCGGCCATCGACCGCGCCATCAGGTCGGGACCCGAGAGCACGTGGATCGGCAGGCTCTCGGCGGTCGCCAGGAGCTCGTGCTCGCGGGTGACGATGCAGCACGAGAAGTCGCGCGCAGTGTTGAGCACACCGGAGCGCCCGGTACGCAGGAGCGTGTTCGCCATCTTGCGGGCGATCGCCTCGAAGCGGTTGTTGAGGATCGCCAGCCGCACCCCATCGCGCGAGCGCCCGGTCATTGCAGTCCCTGCCGTCCCGTCCCCGGTGATGGAGGCCCAGTCTAGCGCGGCAATTCTGGAGTCCGGTAGAGCACTTTGCCGCCGACCGCGATCTCGGCCGCGACCAGATACCGGCGCATCGCCTGATAGTCGAGCGCGATGCCGAGCCCCGGCGCCTCCGGCACGTACACGAGGCCGTTCGCATCGGGCGCGAGGTGGGTCCGGCTCAACTCGTAGGCGACCGGCTTCGGCGCCACCGGGTACTCGCAGAGATCGTGGCGCTCGAGGCCGGCGCAGGGCTGCAACGAGGCGCTGAGCGCGAGATGCGAGGTGAAGGTGTGGTTGACGAACTGTACGCCCTTGGCCGCGGCGTAATCCGCCACCGCCTTGGCGGTGCCCAGGCCGCCGATGCGCCCGGCCGGGGTCGCGACGCGTGCGCGCATAGTGACGCTGCCGCCATCGCGTGCTAAGCCTTCGCTGGCAGTGCAGTCGCCGCGAGCGCGGCGCGAAGACCGATCGGGGGAGGAATGACGGAG
>VGEJ01000159.1 GCA_016869335.1 Alphaproteobacteria bacterium
CGGCCGCCGTTGTCAGAACCCGCCGCCGCGCCGCCGTGAGCCGGGGCGGCGCCGCGGGCCCGGGGCGAAAACGCAGTACCAGGCGCGGCGGCTCGAGCGCGCCGGGCACGCTCATGGCCATCCGCAGCACGGCCCCAGGTGGGGAGAGCGTGTAGTCCGCGACCCAGTCCACCAGGGCGCGCACATCCGCCGGCAGCGGCGGGTGGTCGAGACGCTCGGCGATCTCCTTCAGCCGGCTCTCGGGGAGATTGCCCCCGCCCACGCTCCATACCACGCCGATGACGGCGCGCGAGCCGAGTGGGACGCGCACGAAATCGCCCGGCTCGGCGCTAAGCGTTGCAGGCAGCCGATAGTCGTAGGGGCCGGCCAGCGGCAGCGGGATGAGTACGCGGCGGCGCTCCGGAACGGTGCCGGAACTGGTACCGGAAACTGCCATCGACTAGACTGTGCCGACCATGTGCCGTGCCGACAAGCGCGGCCTTCTGCCATCGCGAGGACGGATGAAGTTCTTCGTCGATACCGCGGAGATCGTGGACATACGCGAACTCGCCGCCACCGGTCTGGTCGATGGCGTGACCACGAACCCCTCGCTGGTCGCCAAGACCGGACGAGATTTCTTCGCCGTGCTGCGCGATATCTGCGCCGTCGTCGAGGGTCCGGTCAGCGCCGAAGTCGCCGCTACCGAACACGACGGCATGGTGAGGGAAGGGCGCCGGCTTGCCGAGGTCGCCGGCAATATCGTCGTCAAGGTGCCGCTGACCTGGGACGGGCTCAAGGCGTGCCGCACGCTTGCCCAGGCCGGGATCATGGTCAACGTAACGCTGTGCTTCTCACCCAATCAGGCGCTGTTCGCCGCCAAGGCGGGGGCGAAGTTCGTCTCGCCGTTCGTCGGCCGGCTCGATGACGTGAGCCAGGACGGGATGGCGCTCATTCGCGACATTCGTTTGATCTTCGACAACTACGCCGCGCTCACCACCGAGATTCTCGTGGCCTCGATCCGCCATCCGCTGCACGTGGTCGAAGCCGCGCGGATCGGCGCCGACGCCTGCACCGTACCCCCCGCGGTCATGCGCCGCCTGGCCAACCACCCCTTGACCGACAATGGGCTCGAGGCGTTCCTGACGGACTGGCAGAAGACCGGCCAGACGATCGCGGGAGCCTGACGCGTAGCCGATGGTCCAGACGCCCCCCACACGTGAATCGAGCGGCGCCGATCCCGCGGTCGGCGAGCGGCCCTCGGCGGCCGAGGTCGTGGCGTACTTGCGCTCCCACCCGGACTTCCTGGCGCGACGGCCGGAGTTGTTCGCCGAGCTGCTGGCGCCGACCCGGCACGTCGGCGGCGGCATCGTCGACATGCAGCGTTACATCATCGAGCGCCTGCAGCAGCAGATCGCGGAAGCCGGAACGCGCGAGCAGGGTCTGGTCACGGCCGGCCGCAGCAACCTGTCGAGCCAAGGGCGGGTGCACGCCGCGGTCCTCGCCCTCCTTGAGGCGCGGAGCTTTGAGGAGCTGATCGAGCGGGTGGCGACCGATCTCGCCCGCCTGCTCGACGTCGACGTCGCGGTCCTGTGCATCGAGGCGGCCAGCGGCGCCGCGACCGGCGCTTCCGCGGCGGGCGTACAGGTGATCGAGCCCGGTGAGGTAGACCGCCGTCTTGGTCCGGGCCACGATTGCCTGCTCAACAGCGAGGTCGAAGCCGACGGCAAGCTGTTCGGCGGCGCCGCGACCCTGGTCCGCTCGCAGGCGCTCGTCCGGATCAGCGTGCGCTGCGGCTGCCCGGCCGGCCTCTTGGCGCTGGGCTCGCGCGCACCGCGTCACTTCGAAGCCGGTCAGGGTACCGAGCTCCTCCGCTTTCTCGCCGACGCTCTCGGCGGCTGCATCCGCGGCTGGCTGACCGTTCCCCGGTGAAGCGCGCGGTCGCTCCGCTGCCGGCGGCGGCCGACCTCTGCGCGGCGATCGCCGACTGGCATGCGTGGCTTGGTCAGGAACGGCGCGCGGCAGCGCACACCACGGCCGCCTACGGCCGCGACCTCAGAGCGTTCGTGTGCTTCCTCGCGCGCCACCTCGGCGCGGCGCCGACGCTGGCGGTGCTGGGCACCCTGCAACCGGCGGATTTCCGCGCCTTCCTCGCGGCGCGGCGGGGCGATGGGCTGGGCAGCCGCTCGCTCGCCCGCGCGCTCTCGGCGCTGCGGAGCTTTCTCCGCCACCTCGAACGCAACGGCCAGCTTGCCGGCCACGGCCTCGGCGCGCTGCGCGCACCGAAGCTGCCGCACGGCGTGCCGAAGCCGCTGAGCGAGGCCGCGGCACGCGCCACCCTGGCCGCCGCCGGCACGCTCGGCACCACGCCGTGGCACCAGGCGCGCGACGCCGCGCTGCTGACGCTTCTCTACGGTTGCGGTCTCCGGCTGTCCGAGGCGCTCGCTCTCGATGGCCGCGACCTGCCGCCCGGGGCCGAGTCGATCGTGGTGCGCGGCAAGGGCGGCCGGGAGCGCGTGGTGCTGGTCCTACCGGCCGTGCACGCCGCGATCGCCGCCTATCGCGCGCTCTGTCCCTATCGCCTCGCGGCGAGCGGCCCGCTGTTCCTGGGCGCTCGCGGCGGCCGCCTGCATCCCACGGTGCCGCAGGTCCTGATGCGCCGCCTGCGCGGGGCGCTGGCGTTGCCGCCGACCGCGACACCGCACGCGCTGCGCCACAGCTTCGCCACCCATCTGCTGGCCGCTGGGGGCGACCTGCGCACGATCCAGGAGCTGCTCGGCCACGCTTCGCTGTCCACGACCCAGCGCTATACCGAGGTCGAGACCGCCGAGCTGCTGCGCACCTACGCCCGCGCCCACCCCCGCGCCCACTGAGGGCGGCTGCTACTCGCCGGCGGCGACCCGCTTGCCGCGGTCCTCGCGCGGCCACGCCCGTTCGATGATCGCCAGCGCCCGGTCGATGTCGGCACGGGTGTGCGCGCCCGAGACCTGAATACGCAGGCGCGCGGTGCCCTCGGGCACCACCGGGAAGCCGAAACCGACGACGTAGAGCCCCTCTTGCAGCAGCCGCTGCGCCAGGTCGATGGCCGCGTGGGTCTCGCCAACCAGGACCGGGATGATGCCGGACTCGCCTTCGATAGGCTGAATGCCCATGGCCTTGAGCCGGCCCCGCATGTAGCCCACTTTCTCGCGCAGATCGCCCACCATCTGCGGCTGGCGCTCGATGATTCGCAGAGCGGCGAGCGAAGCGCGCGCCGAGGACACCGGTATGGCGTTCGAGAAGATGTGCGGCCGCGAGAACTGGAGCAGGCTATCCACCACGGTCGCCGGACCGGCAGCGAAGCCGCCGGAGATGCCGCCCAGCGTCTTGCCAAGCGTGCCGGTGTAGACATCGACCTTGTCCATCAGGCCATAGTGCTCGGCGATGCCGCGGCCGGTCTCGCCCAACACGCCAAGGCCGTGCGCGTCGTCGATGATCAAGACGGCGTCGTGAGCGCGCGCGAGCGCCACGATGCGGTCGAGCTTGACGAGGTCACCTTCCATCGAGAACACGCCGTCCGAGACGATGAAGCGGCAGCCAGAGATGCCCTGGTGCGCCTTGAGCCTGGCCTCGAGGTCGGCCATGTCGCTGTGCTTGTAGATCTCGCGCTTGACCTCGCGGTGACACAACCGCAGCCCGTCGATGATGCTGGCGTGGTTCAGCTCATCGGAGAAGATCACATCGCCCGGTTTCGACAGCGCGGGGTACACGCCGTTGTTGGCGGCGAAGGCCGAGGAGTAGGTGAGCGCCGCCTCGACCTTGAGGAAGCGCGCGAGAGCGGTCTCGAGCTCGCGGTGCGCCACGGTCGAGCCGCAGATGAAGCGCGCCGAGGCCGTGCCGGCGCCGAACGCCTCGAGCGCCGCCCGCGCTGCGGCCACGACCTCGGGGTGGTTGGCGAGCCCGAGGTAGTCGTTGGCGCAGAAGATCAAGGTGTCGCCTAGGCCCTCGATGGGCGCCGTGGCTCCGACCGGGCCCTCGAAGATCTTGAGCGTCTTGTAGCGCCCCTCGCGCATGAGGTCGGCGAGCCCCTGCTCGCAGCGGTCGAAGAACTTCTGGCTCATGCCGCCCTCCCGCGCAAACCGGCGAAATCGAGTACGACCTTGCCGCACGCGCCCTGGTCCAGCAGGGCGAAGCCCTGGGCGTAGGAGCGCGCCGGCATGATGTGGGTGACGACGCGGTCCATCAGCTCGGGCGCGCGCAGCATGAACGCCTCGACGGCGAACCAGGTGTCGAACATCCGCCGGCCGGTCACACCGCAGAGGGTGAGGCCGCGCATCACGACATCCTCGGCAAGATCGAGGCTCACCGGCCCCGCCGGCAAGCCGAGCAGCGCGACATCGGCACCGTTGCGCGCCACCTTGAGCGCTCCCCGGATCGCGGGCGCGTAGCCGCTCATCTCGAGGATCGCGTCCGGACCCTCGCCGTTCAGGCCGCGCTCCCAGGCAGCCAACGCGCGGCCATCGCTCGGATCGAGGACGAGGTCGGCGCCGAGGCCCTTAACGAGCCCGGCGCGATAGGTATTGGGCTCGTGCACCACGATGGAACGGGCGCCGTGCGCGCGACAGATCGCGACGGCAAAGAGCCCGATCGCGCCGGCGCCGACGACGAGCACGTCGCGGCCGCTGACGCCGATGCGGGTCACCGTGTGCATGGCGTTGCCGACCGGATCGAACACCGCGGCGTGGTGGTCGGGGATGCGGGGATCGACCACCCACACGTTTCCGGCCGGAACCGTGATCGCCTCGGCGAAGCAGCCGGCGCGATCGACGCCGATGATCTGCGTGTTGGCGCAGAGGTGGGCGCGCCCGGTCCGGCACTGCACGCAGTGGCCGCAGGTGATGTGCGATTCGCAGGACACCCGCTGCCCAGCGCGCAGGTGACTCACGCCCGGCCCGACCGCGGCGATCTCGCCGACGAACTCGTGGCCCATGGTAAGCGGCGGCTTGACCCGCCCGGCCGACCACGCGTCCCACTTGTAAATGTGATAGTCGGTGCCACAGATGCCTGCCTGGCGGACCGTGATCGAAACCTCGCCGAAGCCCGGCGTCTGCGGGTCCTCGACTTCTCGGTCCCAAACGCCGCGCTCGGCGCGCTCCTTGGTGATTCCGAACATGCTGGTCCTACGGCGTTTCGACCGCCTCCTCCGGAACGGCGCTGGCAGCGCCGGACCGGATCGGCGGATGATAGACGGCGCTGCCTGCCGTTCAAAGCCCCCTGCCGCTGCGCTGGCCGCGCACGAGGCAGTGATACCGGTTGACCGCCGCCACCGCGGCCATACCTCAGAAGCAGGATCTGTGAGGGGCTTTCATGACTCGCGCGCTCGTCGTCCTCGGTGCGATCGCGGTGCTCGCCGGCTGCGCCACGGATCGGGAGTACACCGGGCAGAAGTGTGGCGCCAGGGGCTTGGCGAGCGGCACCGCCGCTTATGCCGAGTGCGTCGCCGCGGTCGAGGGCATGCTGCGCCGCAACCGCGCCGTCAACGAGCGCTACGGCGGGAGCGGGGCCGCCGGCACGATCGGCCGCTAGCCGGGGCTCGTATCGCTGGGCGCGCCAAGCCGCGCAAAGAGCCATGCCGCAAGCCCGCCGAGCACGAGCCAGTGCACCAGGCTCGTGAGCAGGACCGCGGCGATGAGGCGAACGCGCAGCTCGTCCGGCACGCCGGCTGCGCCCGCTTCCGGCGCGCCGAGGACATGTGGTACGACCAGGAGGACGAGGCCCAGCGCCTTCGCCGCCGGCGGGGCGAACGCCACCAGCCAGAGGCCCGCCGCGGTCGCCCCTGCCGTCAAGAGCCACCACGCCTGACGCTCGCCGAGCGCCGTCTCGGCGCCGCCGGGCAGCGCCGGCGGCAGGCCGAGTGCGGGAGCGAGGCTCACGCTCGCGTAGCCGGCAAGCCCCCAGGCGAGCCCCGAACGCCAGCCGCCGACGCCGCGCCAAGCGAAGGCGGCGACCAACAGGAGGGCGAAGCCGAACGAGGCAAGGACATCGGCGCCCGCCGTCACGAGGTCGCGGCGGGTCGCGCCTTCGGTCGCGCCTTCGGTCGCGCCGGCTGAGGCCGCACCGCGGGTTGTGGCCTCATAGACCTCGGCCTCGGCGATCAGCGGCAGCGTCGCGACGCATTGCAATCCGAACAGCACGAGGCCGGCGACCACTCCGGCGCCGAGCGCGGCGAGCAGCGCCGCCCGCACCATGGCCTAGTGGCAGGGCAGGCCGAGGCTGTGGCGGGCGTCGTGGGCGGCTTCGTGCAAGGCGGCGGGCGCAGCCAAGCCGACCGCGAACAGGATCAGCGCACCAAGCACGGCCGCCAGCAGC
>VGEJ01000160.1 GCA_016869335.1 Alphaproteobacteria bacterium
CACGTCGCGCGTCCGGCTGCTGGCGGCACGTTCGCTCCGGCCAGGTGACGCCGGGCGCGAACCCCACCGAAACGGGCGTTCCAGGGCCGGCGCCGGGCACTGGCGCAGGGCCCGCTCGCGGGACCCCCGGCGCGTGGGTGTGACGGGGGTCACGCGCTTTCCTTGGTCAGTGAATTATGTTCTTTTCAAAAAGGGGCGCGCTACAAGCTCGCTACGCGCGAGCGGCGGAGCCGGACGGGCGGCGGGCTCGGAGGAGAGTCGGGGTTGCTCTGCAACCCTGCTCGAGCGGGTGGCGGGGCATGAGCTTCAAGATCAAGTTTTGGGGCGTCCGAGGGAGCATCGCGTGTCCCTCGCCCAACCACATCGCGTTTGGCGGCAATACAAGTTGCGTCGAGGTCTCGGCGGGCGGCGAGCGTATCATCCTCGATGCCGGTACCGGCGTGCGCAATCTCGGCCACTGGATGCTCAAGAAGAACGTGCGTTTCGCGCGTTTTCTGATGTCTCATACCCACTGGGACCACATCAACGGCTTCCCCTTTTTCTCGCCTGGGTTTCGCAAGGATCATCGGTTCGTGATCATGGCGGGACATCTCAGTGACAGCGGCGGAATCGACAAGGTTTTGGCTGGCCAAATGGCGCAGCCGACGTTCCCGGTACCGATCGAAATGATGGGTGCCAAGTTGGAGTACGAGGACTTCCGCGGCGGCGACACATTCACCTTGAGCCGCGAGATCAAGGTGCGGACGGCGCCCCTCAATCACCCCAACGGTGCGACTGGCTACCGCATCGAGTACCGAGGCAAGTCGATGGTGTACGTGACGGATACCGAGCACGTGATCGGCAGGCCCGACGAGAACATCCTCGATCTGATCGCTGGCGCCGACCTGGTCATCTACGACTCGACCTACACCGATGAGGAGTTCCCGAGCAAGATCGGCTGGGGCCACTCGACTTGGCAGGAGGCGGTGCGGCTGTGTCGCGCGGTCGACGTCAAGACGCTCGCGATCTTCCACCACGATCCCGACCACGAGGACCTGTTCATGGAACGGATCGAGCGCGAGGCGCGCTCGACCTGGATCGGGGCCTTCGTCGCGCGCGAGCACATGCGGTTCAATTTGACGTGATCCGTCGGCGCTGACGTCAGACGGCGAGAGGGCGCGCAGAACTTTTTCCGCCGAGAGATTCGCGATAGTGTGGCGCTCGTTCGCAGGGACGGTGCCCGCGTGGTGGGCGGCGGCGAGGCTTGGGAGCGTGAGTTGAGCACAACAGCGGCCATGCGTTTGCCGGTGCGCCTTGCGCGCGAGATGCGCGACAGCGCAGTGGTGCGCTTTGCGGGCGATTCCGGCGACGGCATGCAGTTGACCGGCAGCCAGTTCACCCAAACCACGGCGCTGGCCGGGAACGACCTCGTGACCTTCCCCGATTTCCCGGCCGAGATCCGCGCCCCGGCCGGGACCACCTACGGTGTCTCGGCGTTCCAGATCAATTTCGGCGGGCAGCGCATCATGACGGCCGGCGACCAGCTCGACGCGCTGGTCGCGATGAATCCGGCGGCGTTGCGGGTCGAGCTGCACGATCTGCAGGCCAAGGGGCTTCTCATCGTCGATTCCGGTGCCTTCACCGAGCGCAACCTACGCAAGGCCGGGTACGAGACCAACCCGATCGTGGATAGGAGCCTCGGCGACTACCAGCTCATCGCAATCGACATCTCGCGGCTGACCCAGGAGGCGCTGAGAGAGACGGACCTGTCCAAGAAGGAAGCGCTGCGCTGCAAGAACCTGTGGACGCTCGGGCTCGTCTACTGGATCTACGCGCGCGATCGGCAGCCGACCATCGAGTGGTTGCGCCGCAAGTTTGCCGCGCGCCCCGATCTGGCCGAGGCCAACATCGCCGCGCTCAACGCTGGCCATGTGTTCGCCGAGTCGGCGGAAGTGGCCGAGCGGATCGGCGGCTACACGGTGTCCGGCCGCCCGCGCGCGCCCGGGCTTTACCGCACGGTGACGGGCGGCGAGGCGCTGGCCTGGGGTCTGGTGGTCGGCGCGGATCTCGCGTCGCTGCCGCTGGTCTTCAGCTCCTATCCGATCACGCCGGCCTCGCCGCTGCTTCACACGCTCGCCGGGCTCAAGGAGTACGGCGTGGTGACCTTCCAGGCGGAGGATGAGATCGCGGCGGCGTGCTCGGCGATCGGCGCGTCCTATGCCGGCGCTCTCGGCGTGACCTCGTCGTCCGGGCCGGGCATGGCGCTCAAGACCGAGGCGCTCGGCCTGGCCATCGCGACCGAGCTCCCGCTGGTCGTGGTCAACTCGCAGCGCGCCGGCCCCTCGACCGGCATGCCGACCAAGACCGAGCAGTCCGATCTCTATCAGGCCGTCTATGGACGCAATGCCGACAGTCCCCTCGTCGTCCTGGCGACGCGTTCGCCGGCCGACTGCTTCGCCGTCGCCGTCGAAGCGGTGCGCCTGGCCGTCAAGTACATGACGCCGGTCATCGTGCTGACCGACGGCTATGTTGCCAACGCTGCGGAACCGTGGCTGATCCCCGACACCGCGCAGCTCGAGCGCTTTCCCGCGCGGTTCCGCACCGACGCGGACGGCTTCCATCCGTTCCTGCGCGATCCCGAGACACTCGCACGGCCGTGGGCCAAGCCGGGCACGCCGGGCCTCGAACACCGCATCGGCGGTCTCGAGCGGGCGGTCGATAGCGGCCATATCTCGTATGATCCCGACAACCACCATCGGATGACCGAGCTGCGTGCGGCCAAGATCGCCCGCGTCGCCACCGACATCCCGCCGCAGGCGTGCGTCCTCGGTGACCCCAATGGCCAGCTTGCAGTCGTCGGCTGGGGCTCGACCTATGGCCCGATCAACCGGGCGGTCGCCGACCTCCGCGCCGACGGGCTCGACGTCGCGCACATCCACCTTCGCCACCTCTGGCCACTGCCCGACAACCTCGGGCAGCTCCTGCGGGGCTTTGCCCAGGTCCTGGTCCCCGAGATGAATCACGGTCAGTTGCGCACGCTGCTCCGGGCCGAGTACCTGGTTCCGGCGGAAGGCCTCAACAAGGTGTCGGGTCAGCCGTTCCGCATCGCCGAGATCGAGGCTGCGGTCCGCCGCCGCCTGGAGTCCTGACATGAACGTGATTGCGCCGCCGCGCCCACTCGAGCCCAAGGACTTCGCGTCCGATCAGGAAGTGCGGTGGTGCCCGGGATGTGGCGATTACGCCATCCTCAAGGCGGTCCTCAAGACACTGGCCGACGTTGGCGCCCGGCCCGAGCAAACGGTATTCGTCTCCGGCATCGGGTGTGCGGCGCGTTTTCCGTACTACGTCGCGACATATGGCTTCCACACCATTCATGGTCGGGCGCCGGCCGTCGCGACCGGCGTCAAGCTAGCCAACCCGGAGCTCGACGTCTGGGTAGTGATGGGCGACGGCGATGCGCTCTCGATCGGCGGCAACCATTTGATGCACGTGCTGCGGCGCAACGTCGATCTCCAGCTCCTGCTCTTCAACAACGAGATCTACGGCTTGACCAAGGGGCAGTACTCGCCGACCTCGCGGCTCGGCACCCGCTCGCCTTCGACGCCTGATGGATCGGTCGATCGCCCAGTCTCCGCGACCCTGTTCGCGCTGGGCGCAGGCGCGCGTTTCGTCGCTCGTTCGGTCGACACGCTCCAGAAGCATCTACCCGATGTCCTGCGGCGGGCGCACGCGTTCAAGGGAGCCGCGCTTGTCGAGATCTTCCAGAACTGCATTGTCTACAATGACGGAGTCTTCGCCAATTTCACCGAGAAGGAAGTCGCCGCCGACCGCCAACTCCACGTTGAACACGGCAAGCCGCTGATCTTCGGTGCCAAGCGCGACCGCGGCCTGCGGCTAACGCCCGGGGCGTGCGCGCTCGAGGTCATCGAACTGGGCGAGAGCGGCGAGGGGGCGGACGCGGTGCTGATCCACGACGAGCGCAACAGGATCATGGCGACGATGCTCGCCGGACTGGAGGCGCCTGACATGCCGGTCGCATTGGGTGTGCTCTACTGCGATCCGGCGCCGACATTGGAGGCGCGGGTGCGCGAGCAGCTGGTGGTGGCGGCACGCACGCCGGGCAGTGACCTCAACGCACTCCTCCGCCACGGCCTGACCTGGAGCGTAGGAGCCTGGCCGCCTCGCTGAGCGCCGTGCCGTGACGATGCGGGTGGCTGTTGTCGGATCGGGTCCGGCGGGCTGCTACGTCACCGACGCCATCCTCAAGCAGGTGCCAGCCGTCGAGATCGATGTAATTGAGCGCCTGCCGGTGCCCTTCGGGCTCATCGGGTACGGCGTCGCCCCTGATCACCAGACTACGAAGAAAGTCTCGAAGTCGTTCGAGCGGACACTCGCTCATCCGGCGGTGCGCTTCTACGGCAACGTCGCGGTGGGCAGCGCCGTTCGCCTGGCGGAACTTCGTGTGCTCTACGACGCTGTCGTGCTCGCGACCGGAGCGCCGCGCGATCGGGTGCTGGCCATTCCCGGCGCGGACAAGCGAGGCGTCATCGGCGCCACGGCATTTGTCGGCTGGTACAACGGGCATCCCGATTTCGTCGATCTCGACCCCAACCTCGATGTCGCTGCCGTTGCGGTGATCGGCAACGGCAACGTCGCGATCGACGTCGCTCGCGTGCTGGTCAAGAGCCGGGCCGAAATGGCCGAGTCCGACCTGCCCGAGTACGCGGCCCGGGCCATCGTTCAAGCGCCGATCCGGGACGTCCACGTCATCGGCCGACGCGGGCCGGTCGAGGCGAGCTTCACGAACGTCGAGCTGCGCGAGATGGGCGAGCTCGAAGCGTGCGTGCCGGTTCTGAGCCCGGCCGACCTGCCAGAGCAGATCGGCGAGGGGCTGTCGGCGCGCGATCGCCGCCTCAAGGAGAAGAACCTCGCCACCTTCCGAGGGTTCCTGAGTCACGTTCCCACCAGCAAGCCCAAGCGCGTCCACTTCCGGTTTTTCGCGGCTCCGGTCGCCGTGTTGGGCGAGGATCGGGTCACGGCCTTGCGGTTCGAGCGCACCCGCCTTGTCGATGGGCGTGCGGTTGGCACCGGCGAGCTCTCCGATCTCCCCTGCGGCCTGGTCGTCTACGCTATCGGCAACCGCGGACAACCAGTCGACGACGCGCCGTTCGATGAGTGCCACGGTATCCTCGCGAACGAGGATGGCCGGGTCTGCTTTGGCCTCTACGCCGTCGGGTGGGCGATGCGTTCCCCGGTTGGCGTCATCTCCACCAGCCGACGCGACGCGCAAGTCGTCGCGGCTCACATAGCGGGCGATGTCGCGGCCGGAGACAAGCCCGGTCGGGCGGGGCTCGATCGCCTGTTGGTTGAGCGCGGGATTCGGAGGGTGAGCCTGGATGGCTGGCGCAAGATCGAGCGTGCCGAGGTCACCGGCGCCACGGGCAGTGCGCCGCGCCGCAAGATCACGTCCGTGGCCGGAATGCTCGCACTGCTCTGAATCGTACGCGCGCCGCGAGAGAGATCGTAAAGCGATGGCGGAATACAACTTCTCGCAACTCACGCTGCTGATCGTCGATGACAGCTCGTTCATGCAACGCCTCCTCTACATGCTCTTGCGAGCGTTTCGGTTCGGACAGATCCACAGCGCCCGCGAGCGTGGCGAGGCCATTGAGCTCTTGCGGGCGATCGGAGACGACCCGGTTCGCGCCGGCGTGATGGCGGTGGACATCGTTCTCTCGAACTGGCGCATGACGCCGGTGGACGGCATGGAACTGCTGCGCTGGATCAGGCACGACAACGCAAGCCCGGACCGCTTCTTGCCGTTCATCCTGGTTAAGGGTTATGCCGATCGCTGGGCTGTGACGCGGGCACGGGATGAGGGGGCGACGGAGCTGCTAGCCAAGCCCTACGCCATTGCCAGCCTGACCTCGCGCCTGCTATCGGTGATCAACCGGCCGCGCGACTTCATTCTGACGCCGGCATTCTTCGAGCCCGACCGGCGTTGGCGACAGATCGCGTACGGCGGCAGTGATCGACGCGACCCGGGCCGCAAGGTGGATGTCGTCCATGGCGACTGACGACACGGCGCACCCCCAGGTCCGTGTGTTCCGGCTGCGCAACAGATTGCGCGAGAAGGTCAATGGGTTGGCGGCGCGGGGCCGCGGCAGCATCCCGGACGAGTTGCTCCAGATCGCGGGGTCCGAGCTTGCCAGGATCGTGGCGAGCTACCCCGACCACCTGGCCACCATGATCGCCACGCTTGCGCGCGCCGTGGCAGCCGCACAGGCCGTGTCCCCGGCCTCACGTG
>VGEJ01000161.1 GCA_016869335.1 Alphaproteobacteria bacterium
TGGAACAGGGATGTCCCCACCACGACCGCGGTCGGCATGCCGAGCAGATAGATCATCGCCGGAATCATGATGAAGCCGCCGCCGACCCCCATGATCGCCGCCAGCACCCCGACGATGAGGCCGATGGCGAGCGGTGGGATCGCACTGATATACAGCCGCGAGCGGTGGAACCGGAGCTTCAGTGGCAGGCCGTGAATCCAGCGGTGACGCGCGGGCCGCCGTAGCGGTGGGCCGGTGCCACGCCGCAGCAGCGTGCGCGCGCTCTCGACCGCCATGATCATACCGATGGTACCGAGGAAGAGGACGTACGAGAGCGCGATGACGACGTCGATGTGGCCCAGTTCGCGCAGCACCCGAAACAGGAACGTGCCCACGGTCGATCCGGCGGCGCCGCCGATCAGGAGCACCACCCCCATCTTGAAATCGACGTTGCGCCGCCGCCAGTGCGCGACCACCCCGGACACCGAGGCGGCGACGATCTCGGCCGATTGGCTGGCCACGGCCACAGCGGGTGGAACGCCCATGAACATCAGGATCGGCGTCATGAGGAAGCCACCGCCGACCCCGAACATGCCGGCCAGGAACCCGACCGCTCCCCCCATGCCGAACAGCAGGAACACATCGACGGACATTTCGGCGATGGGCAGGTAGATCTGCATGGCTGAGGGCGGCGATGTCCTAGGCCGTGTCGGCCGATGCGCCTAACATACGAGGCGCGTGCCGCGTGCGGAACCAATGACTGATCCGACTATCGACCTCTCACCGCCGGTCGCCGACGCGGTGCGCTACACGACCTGCTACATGTGCGCCTGCCGCTGCGGCATTCGCGTGCACCTGCGCAACGGCGCCCTGCGCTACATCGACGGCAACCCCGACCACCCCGTGAACCGGGGCGTGCTGTGCGCCAAGGGCTCGGCCGGCATCATGAAGCAGCTCTCACCGGCCAAACTACGGGCGCCGCTGATTCGGGTCGGCGAACGCGGCAGTGGCTCCTTCCGCGAGGCAAGCTGGGACGAAGCGCTGGCGCTCGCCTCAGGGTGGCTCGGCGCGATCCGTGACAGCGACCCGGCGCGGCTCGCGTTCTTCACGGGGCGCGATCAGAGCCAGGCCCTGACCGGGTGGTGGGCGGCGGAGTTCGGTACGCCCAACTATGCCGCGCACGGTGGCTTCTGCTCGGTCAACATCGCGGCCGCCGGGCTCTATACCATCGGGGGCTCGTTCTGGGAGTTCGGCGAGCCCGATTGGGAGCGCACGCGGTATCTGGTGCTCTTCGGCGTCGCCGAGGACCACGCGAGCAACCCCATCAAGATCGGGCTCGGCGCCCTCAAGGGGCGGGGCGCCAAGGTGGTCTCGATCAACCCGGTGCGCACGGGGTACTCGGCGATCGCCGATGAGTGGATCGCGATCCGGCCGGGGACCGATGGTCTTCTGGTGTCGGCCCTGATTCGCGAGCTGTTGCTCGCCGATCGCGTCGATTTCACATACCTGGTCCGCTACACCAACGCGCCGTGGCTGGTGATCGAGGCGCCCGGCGCGGCCGATCACGGTCTCTTCGCGCGGGGCGCCGACGGGGCGCCGCTGTGCTGGGACACCTCCGGCCGGGCGGTGAGCGCGCGCGAGAGCGGCATCCAACCCGCCTTGGTGGGGCGATTCACGTTGCCGGATGGGCGTTGCTCAAGCCCGGTGTTCGAGCTGCTTGCCCGACGTTTCCTCGATCCAGGCTACGCAGCCGAGGTGGTCTCCGGCACAACCGGCGTTCCTGCGGCCACCATCCGCCGCCTCGCGACCGAGCTCGCCGCCGCGGCGTTCGACGAGAAACTCGTGCTCGAGGTGCCGTGGACCGACTGGGCCGGCCGGCGCCACTCGCACATGATCGGGCGCCCGGTCAGCATGCACGCGATGCGCGGCATTGCGGCGCACGCCAACGGCTTCCACACCTGCCGCGCCATCCATGTCCTGCAGATCCTCCTCGGCACCATCGATGCGCCGGGCGGGTTCCGCTTCAAGCCGCCCTATCCGCGCCCGATCCCGCCGCCGCCCTGTCCCGCGGGGCGGCACGGCACCGTGGCGCCGGGGCGGCCGCTTGCGGGCATACCACTCGGCCAGCCGCAGGGGCCCGAGGACCTGCTGGTCGATCCCGACGGGCGGCCGTTGCGCATCGACAAGGCATTCTCATGGGAGGCGCCGCTGGCGGCGCACGGACTCCTCCACACCGTGATTCGCAACGCCTGGGCCGGCGATCCCTACCCGATCGACACGCTGTTCCTGTTCATGGCCAACATGAGCTGGAACTCGAGCATGAACGTCGCCGAGACGGTGCGCATGCTGACCGACAAGGACCCGGTCCGCGGCGCCTATCGCATCCCGCACATCATCTATGCCGACGCCTTTTACTCCGAGATGGTGCCGTATGCCGATCTCGTGCTGGCGGATACCACCTATCTCGAGCGCCACGACTGCATCTCGCTCCTCGATCGGCCGATCAGCTCGCCCGACGCGCCGGCGGACGCGATCCGCCAGCCCGTGCTCGCACCTGATCGCGACGTGCGTCCGTTCCAGGACGTGCTGCTCGAACTCGGCGCCCGTCTGAAGCTGCCGGGTATGGTCGAGGCGGACGGAGCGCCGCGCTACCCGGGCGGCTACGCCGACTACATGACCCGGCACGAGCGCAAGGCCGGCGTCGGGCTCCTGGCCGGCTGGCGCGGGCCGGGCGGCGGACAGCACGGCGTGGGCGCACCCAATCCCGGCCAGCTCGAACGCTACGCCGCGAACGGCTGCTTCTGGGAGGCGCCGCTACCGGAGCATCTGCGCTTCTACAAGCACGCCAACCGCGGCTACCTCGACTACGCCGCACGCATGGGCTTCGTTGAGAGCGCCGAGCCCGTCCTGCTGCAGCTCTACTCCGAACCACTACAGCGTTTTCGCCTGGCGGCCGAGGGGCACGGACCGGTGCAACCCCCTCCGGCGCTGCGCGAGCGGGTCCGCGCGGCGTTCGATCCGCTGCCGGTCTGCCCGCCGCCGGAGGCGGACGATCCGTACCCGCTCCACGCCGTGACGCAGCGACCGATGGCGATGTACCACTCCTGGGACTCGCAGAACGCCTGGCAGCGCCAGATCCATGCCCGCAACCGGCTCTACATGCACGGCGCGGCGGCGGCGGCTCAGGGACTGGCCGACGGCGATTGGGTCTGGGTCATCAGCGGCCACGGCCGCATCCGGGTCCAGCTCCAGACCATGGACGGCGTCCAGCGCGACACCGTGTGGACCTGGAACGCCATCGGCAAGCGGGCCGGCGCCTGGGGGCTGACCCCGGACGCGCCCGAGGTGCGCCAGGGCTTCCTGCTCAACCACCTGATCGATGACCTGTTGCCCGCGAACCCCGGAGCGGAGCGCGCCACGAACAGCGATCCGGTGACCGGTCAGGCGGCGTGGTACGACCTGCGGGTGCGTATCGAGAGGGCGGCCGATGGGGAGCACGAGACGGCGCCACAGTTTCCGCCGCTGGCGCCGCCGCCCGGCGCGCCTGAGCGGCCGGCGGCGCTGCGTTACGGTGCAGAGTTCCGCGCCCGGCGGGGCGCATGACCAGCCTGCCCCGCGCGACGACGGAACGCCGCCTCGGCCTGGTCATCGACCTCGACACCTGCGTCGGCTGCCATGCCTGCGCGGTCAACTGCAGGGAATGGAATGCCGGCGGCTTCGCCGCGCCGCTGACCGATCTCGATCCCTACGGCGCGGCGCCCGAGGGCGTCTGGTTCAATCGGGTGCACAGCTTCGAGGCCGGCGATGACGAGACGGGCCGCACGGTCTACTTCCCGAAGTCGTGCCTGCACTGCGCCGAGCCCGCCTGCGTCACGGTGTGCCCGACCGGCGCCTCCTACAAGCGGGCATCGGACGGCATCGTACTCGTCGATGAGCAGAAGTGCATTGGCTGCAAGCTCTGCTCGTGGGCTTGCCCTTACGGCGCGCGCGAGTACGACTACGATTCGGGCGTGATGAAGAAGTGCACGCTCTGCATCGATCGCATCTACAACGAGAATCTCGAAGAGTCCGATCGCGTGCCGGCGTGCGTCGCAACCTGCCCCACCTCGGCCCGCCATTTCGGCGACCTCGGCGATCCGCACTCGGCGGTCTCGCGCCTGGTGGCCGACCGCAAGGGCTACGACCTGATGCCCGAGCAGGGCTATCGCCCGACCAACAAGTACCTGCCGCCGCGCCGGCGCGGGCCGCCCGCTGTGGCCCCGGCGCCCGCCGCGCCTGCCACGATCGAGGGCAAACTGTTGCAGTGGGCCGACCGCCTGCTGTCACGCTGAACTCACGGTGCATCCGGCCTACTCGGTCATCGCTTTCACCGTCGCCTCGGGCGCGGGCTATGGCCTGTTGGGGTGCCTGGCGGCGCTCGCCCTGCTCGGCCGGCTGCCCGCGGCCCCAGGCTTCGCGTGGACAGCGCTCGGGCTCGCGTTCGTACTCGCGACCGCCGGCTTGCTCTCATCCACCCTCCACCTCGGGCACCCCGAGCGGGCGTGGCGGGCGTTCAGCCAGTGGCGCAGCTCATGGCTGTCGCGCGAGGGGGTGGCGGCGCTCGCCGGCTACGTCCCGGCCGGGCTGTTCGCGCTCGGCTGGCTGTTCCTGTCCGAGCCGGAAGGCGGGTTCGCGGTGCTGCACCCGGCGTTCATCGGGGCGGCGGCGGTTGCCCTGGCGCTCTGCCTCGTCACGGTGTTCTGCACCGCTATGATCTACGCCAGCCTCAAGCCGATCCAGCGCTGGCACAACGGCTGGGTCGCACCGGCCTATCTCATGTTCGCCGCGATGAGCGGTGTGCTGTGGCTGACCGCCTTGATGATCGGGTTTGGCGTCGGGCAGCGCGCGGTGCTGTGGCTCGCCGCGGCGCTGATCGCTCTTGCCGGCGCCGTCAAGCTCGGTTACTGGCGCTTCATCGACCGCACCGCGAGCGCCTCGACCGCGGCGAGCGCGACAGGGCTCGGGCACCTCGGCGCGGTGCGCCTGCTCGATCCGCCGCACACCGAAGAGAACTACCTCTTGCGCGAGATGGGCTACCGTTTGGCGCGCAAGCACGCGGCGAAGCTCCGCCGCCTCGCGTTCCTGATGGGCTTCGCGCTGCCCCTCGTGCTGACGCTGGTAGCGGCGGCCGTGGTCCAGCCGTGGGCCGCGATCGCGGCGGGCGCCGCAGCATTTCTGGCCACCGCCGGCCTCGTGATCGAGCGCTGGCTGTTCTTCGCCGAGGCCAAGCACGCCGTCACGCTCTACTACGGCGCCGACCGCGCCTGAGCTATCGCGCCGCGCGGGCGGCGAGGTCCTGGCCGGCGAGCGTCCATCACCGAATCGCAGCATGGACGCCCATCACAACTGCGTCCGCATCACGAGGTCCTCGTCGCCCATTCTTGCGCATCAATCAAACTAGCGCGCATTACCCGCAGGTATCGGAGATCATCGTTTTCGAAGCTGCCATCTTCGATATCCCACTAAATTGATATCAAATCCAACTCGCGAAAATAGTAGTCGTGATTTTCAATCATATTACGAATTTCACCGATCAACTGAAGCTCGTCCGTCTCGTACCGGAGCGCCAACCGCTTCCTAAGATTTCTCGGCAGCCCCCGTGTGCGCAGTCGTCGTCTCTCAGTCCATTGTGCGCGCTGCTCGCTTTCTTGTTTCCATAGCGTCTCGCACTCCCGCCAACGCTGTGCGTCCTCATGTTCCTCATGCACGAGGCGCGCTTCCGCTCTCCGCTCTTCCTGAGCGTTTTGTTCTTTCTGAAACGGGCGCAGCATTCGCTCACCGTCGGTCGTCACCTCAGCTCTTGCAACGGGAGAGATCAGCTCGGAAACACCCTTTGGTATCCGCCCAATCCATTGAAACGATCCGACAATGGCCAAGACTGTTCCCACAACAAGACAGACAGTCAGCATTACCGGAAACAAGAACACCCATAAGGCCACGTAGGAATATATCCCGACAAAACCCTGCTCTCCGGCCCATTCGAGAAGCCAAGCCGCGCACCGGAGGCTGTGGTAAGCCACCACTAGCAAGAACACGCCACCGATAATCGCTACCAGGATCAGGGTAATGGTGGTCGTGGCATCGGAGATCATGATGCCAGAGACTCATTCGCCAAAATCGTCCAACACCGAGCAATCTCAGTCATCCCTCTGAGCCATCTTAGAGCCCGTTTGAGAATGGGGATTCCCTCGAAGCAGCGTTCGTGATTCACCCTATGCATGTGGACACGAACGACGCGAGGCCGCATGGCCGCGATCGAGCGGAAGA
>VGEJ01000162.1 GCA_016869335.1 Alphaproteobacteria bacterium
CAGCGCGCCCGCGATGTACTCGCCGCTTCGGCGCGCGAGAACCAGGACGATCCGGTCGGCCATTCCCGCACCCAACATGCTGAAGAAGGCTCGGTTGAGATAGGGCCGTCCCCACTTGCGCCCGCCGGTGTCCATGTAGAAGCGAAAGAACGCATCCCAATGGCGCTCGGCGATGGCGCTGCCGCTCAGGATCTCGACGGAGACGCCGTCATCCAGGGCGGCCCGACGCTCGCGTCGAATGATCTTGCACTTGCGCGACGCCAGCGCGGTCAAGAAGTCGTCGAAATCGGCGTAGCCGCCGTTGACCCAATGGAACTGCTCGCCGGTGCGGACGAGGAAGCCATGAGCCGTGAGCCGCTGGGTCACCGCCTCGGCGACGAAGTTAATGTGGAGCGACGACACCTCGAACCGGCGCGCCACCTCGATCGCCCCGGCGGCCAAAGCCTGCTCGATCGCCTCCGCACCCTCGCCCGGCGGCACCAGGAGCCGCGGCCCGGTAACCGGGGTGAACGGCGCCGCGATGAGGAGCTTCGGATAGTACTGTCCGCCGGCGCGTTCGTACGCCTGGGCCCAACCGTGGTCGAACACGTACTCGCCGTAGGAATGGCTCTTGAGATACATCGGGGCGGCGGCGCGGACCGCGCCGCCGGCGCCCTCGACCACAAGGTGGTGGGGTGCCCAGCCGGTCTCGGGCTGGGCCGAACCGCTGGCCTCGAGCGCCGCAAGGAAAGCGTGGCGAACGAAGGGGTTGTCGCCGGCGCAAGCGTCCCAATCGGCGGCCGGCACCGTGGCGATGTCATTGACGATGCGGATGCTGAGCGTGCCGCTCTCGCGCGGCATCAGGGTGCCCCGCCCCATGCCACGGGCGCCCCAGCCGCCTCGAAGATCATGTTGTCGGCATGGCGCGCGGCACAGGCGCGCTCGGTCGCATCGGTAACGGTCCACGCCAGAAGCGGCAGTCCGAGGCGCCGGATGCGGCGCGCGCGCGCGCAAGGTAGGGCCCGGACGTCGTAAGCGACGAAGGTCGGCCCGAGCCAACGCAAGAACGGACGCGATAGCGCCACCGCATCGGCAATGCGAGCGCGGCCGGCCGCGCGCGTGTCGCCGCCAACGACGCCGCGCCGGAGCGCTGGGCAGCGGAGGCGAAACCAGGCCAGCACCAGCGGGCTGAAGGACATCACGGCGAACGGCCCCGAATAGCGCGCGAGCGCGCGCGCGACGGCACGCCCGACCCCGCCCGCCGGGCCGCTGGTCTTCACCTCTATCAGCACGGGAACCCGGCCGTCCACCAGCTTAAGCACCTCGCCGAGCAGCGGGATGCGCTCATCGCTGCCGTTCAAGCGCAGCGCCCGCAGCGCGGCGCCCGAGTGCCGGCGGAGAGAACCCCGCACCGCCGTCAGCCGTTCGAGGGTGGCATCGTGGAACACCATCGCCGCCCCGTCGGCGCTTGCTCGGACGTCGAGTTCGATACCGAGGCCGCGCTCCATGGCCGCCGCGAACGCGGCTAGGCTGTTCTCGGGCCGCCGCCCGTCGCGGTCGTGCAGACCGCGATGGGCGAACGGAACCGCGGTCAGCCAACTCACGCGATCTCGAAGATCGCGTCGATCTCGACCGAGATGCCCATGGGCAGGGCGCGGGCCCCGATCGTGGTGCGGGCGTGGCGCCCGGCCTCGCCGAACACGGCGACCATGAGGTTGGAGGCGCCGTTCATGACCGCGGGAACAGCCGTGAAGTCGGGCCTGCAGTAGATCAACCCGAAGAGGCGGACGCAGCGGCGCACGCGGTCGAGGTCACCGCTACAGGCATCGCTGAGCGCGCTGAGGAGCTGCAAGCCGACGATGCGGGCGGTTGCGGTCGCCTGCTCGGGGCTGACCCCGGCGCCGACCATCCCGGTGACGTAACGCCCGTCCGCGCCGACCGGACCATGGCCCGATATGTGGGCGAGATGACCGGTGACACGGTAGGGAACGTAGTTGGCGATGGGCGCGCCGAGCTTGGGGAGGGTGATGCCAAGCTCGTTCAGACGAGTTGCGATACGACCGGCCATCGCGCTCACGCGACTTCGAACACGGCGTCGACCTCGACGGCGGCGCCGAGCGGCAGCGTCCCGGCGCCGACCGCGAACCGCGCATGGCGCCCTTTGTCGCCGAGCACCTCGACGATCAGGTCGGACGCTCCGTTGATGACCTTTGGGTGGTCGCCGAAGTCGGGCGTGGACGCGACGTAGCCGCCGATCTTGATACAGCGGACGACCCGGTCGAGATCGCCGCCGCAGGCGTTGCGCAGGTGGCCGAGGAGATTGAGCGCGCAGAGCCGGGCCGCCTCCCGGCCCTGCTCGATGCTGAGGTCCTTGCCGAGCGTGCCGACGACCTTCACCTTGCCGTCCTGCAACGGGATCTGGCCCGAGAGGTAGATCAGGTTGCCGCTCTGCACAAAGGGCACGTAGTTGGCCACCGGCGCCGGCGGTCGCGGCAGCTCGATCTTGAGCTCCTTGAGGCGCGCATCGACGGCTCCTACCATTCTCGATCCTTCCTTCGCACGGCTGCCCGCGTCGCGGCGGAATGATAGACGGGCGTGGAGCAAGAGCCAAGGCGCCACGCGATTGCCTCACGGCAGCGCCGCGACTACACATAAGGAGAGGGCGCGCGAGGCGCGGGAGCACGCATGAGGTTGACGAGCATCGACGAGGTCGTCGATCGCATCTGGTCGAGGCGCTCGATGGGCGCCCCGCCGCCGAGCTGATTGCGATCGTCTGTCCTATGCTGGTGGCGGCAGGCGTGCCACTGTCGCGGGTGTGGGTCGGTGAACGCACCCTGCATCCGATTCTGAGCGGGTTCGGATACACCTGGAGGCCGGGCCGCGACGTGGTGCGCACGGGCTACGAGAGCGAGCGAACCGATGGCCGTGAGCGGTGGCTGCGGAGCCCCATGAACCACCTGTTGACGAACCAGCTTCCCGAGCTGCGTTGTGCTCTGTGGCGGCAGAACGAGCCGGCGGCATTTCCGATCCTCCAGGAGCTGCGCGAGGGTGGAGCCACTGACTACATCGCGTTCGCGACGGCGTTCGGGGCGGCGCACCGCCTCGGTCCGGTCGAAGGGGTGGTCTCGTCCTGGACGACCGAGCGGGCGAACGGCTTC
Source organism: Alphaproteobacteria bacterium (assembly GCA_016869335.1). GTDB lineage: Bacteria > Pseudomonadota > Alphaproteobacteria > VGEJ01 > VGEJ01 > VGEJ01. The sequence continues at coordinate 3,138 of VGEJ01000162.1, forward strand.
ACCGATGAGGGCCTCGGTGCTCTGCGCCGGGTGGTTCCGGCCTTGGCGCTGGCGCTCAAGGACGGGGCGCTGTTCGCCATCGCCAACGCTGTGATGGAAACCTATCTCGGTGGCGACGCCGGCGGTCGGGTGCTGCGCGGCGAGATCGCGCGCGGCTCGGTCGAGGACATCGATGCCGTGCTGTGGTTCAGCGACCTCACCGGCTTCACGCGGCTTGCCGACACGATGCCTCGGGACCAACTCATCCCGCTGCTCAACGACTATTTCGAGTGCCTCGTCGAGCCGGTCCACGAGCGCGGCGGTCAGGTGCTGAAGTTCATCGGCGACGGCCTGCTCGCGACCTTCCGGGTCGATGCCCTGCCCGACGCCTGCGGGCGCGCGCTCGACGCGGCCGAGGATGCCGAGGTGCGGGTCCGCGCGCTCAACGAGCGACGCAGCGCCGAGGGCAAGCCGATCACCGATTTCCGTTTGGCGCTCCATCGCGGCGATGTGCTGTACGGCAACGTCGGCGCGCGCACACGGCTCGACATCACCGTCGTGGGGCCGGCCGTCAACGAAGTGGCGCGGATCGAGGCGATGGGCCGCTCGCTCGACCAGCGCTTCCTCCTCTCGTCCGACTTCGCCGCCGCCGCCGGTGCACACCGCGACCGCCTGGTGTCGGTCGGGCGCTACGCGCTCCGCGTCGTCAGCAAGCCGCAGGAGCTCTACACCCTGCTGCCCGCGGGCGGGGCCGCCTGATCGCCGGATGACCGACTCGGCTCTCACCACCGTTCCGGCCGGGCTCCGCATGCCGGCCGAGTGGCAGCGCCACGAGCGCTGCTGGATGGGCTGGCCGTGCCGAACCCTGCTGTGGGGCGAGCGTTTGCTCGCAGCGCGCCGTGCCTTCGCGGACGTCGCGCGAACGATCGCGGACTTCGAGCCGGTCACCATGGTGGCCAATCCCCATGACGTGGCGGAAGCCTCGCTGATGTGTGGCCAGGGGATCGACATCCTGGCGTTGCCGCTCGATGACTCCTGGCTTCGCGACACGGGCCCCAGCTTCGTGCACGATGCCGAGGGGGGACTCGCCGGCATCGCCTGGCGGTTCAACGCGTGGGGCGAGAGGTACCTCCCCTACGGCGACGACGCTGCGCTGTCGGCTGCTGTTCTCGCGCATCTCAAGTGCCCCGCCTTCCTGGCGCCGCTGGTGCTCGAGGGCGGCGCGATCTCGGTCGATGGCGAGGGCACGCTGCTCGCCACCGAAAGCAGCATCCTCAATCCCAACCGCAACCCCGGTCGCGGTTGGGCAGAGGTCGAGCAGATCTTTGCCGGCTATCTCGGGGTCAGCCAGGTGATCTGGCTGGCGGGGGGGCTGGTGCACGACGAAACCGACGGGCACGTCGACAATATCGCCTGCTTCGTCGCGCCGGGCAGGGTCCTGGCGGCGGCGCCCGGCTGGCGCATCGATCCCGACTACGAGATGCTACGCACCAACCTCGAGCGGCTGCGAGCTGCGCGCGACGCCAACGGGCGGGCGCTCGAGGTGATCGAGGTTCCGCGGCCCAAGGCCCGCGAGATCGATGGCCGAGCGCTCGTGCGCTCATACCTCAATTTCTACCCGGCCAACGGCGCCGTGATCGTGCCCGTGTTCGACGACGTCGCCGACGACCGGGCGTTCTCGGTGATCGCCAAGACCTTCCCCGAACGGCAGCCCGTCGCGGTTCAGGCGAACGACGTCGTCTACGGCGGCGGCGGTATCCACTGCATCACGCAGCCGCAGCCGGCGCGGCGCTAACCGGCGAGCGCGCGCGAGCGCTCCGTGGCCGCCGCGACCGCTCGGCGGAGGAGCTGGCCCATACCGTCCTGGGCCATCAGCACGCGCAGCGCCGCCTCGGTCGTGCCGCCAGGGCTGGTGACCCGGCGGCGCAGCGCCGCCGGCGGGTCGGAGGCCGAGCGGGCGAGTTCGCCGGCACCGGCGATGGATGCGAGCGCGAGCCGATCGGCCAGGTCGCGTGCCAGCCCGGCGGCGACCCCCGCGTCCGCAAGGCACTCGATCAGGAGAAACGCATAGGCCGGCCCACTTCCCGACACGGCCGTCACGGCGTCCATGAGCCCCTCGTCCTCGACCCAGGCCACGGCGCCGACGGCTTGGAGCAGGGCATCGCAGGCCGCTCGCTGGGCGGCGCTCACCGCGGCATTGGCGCATGCCACGGTGATGCCGCGGCGCACCAGGGCCGGGGTATTCGGCATGGTCCGGACGACCGCCGGGCGGCCGCCGAGCACCCGCTCGATCGCGGCGATCCGGGTGCCGGCGGCGACCGAGACGAACAGCGCGCCGGCCGCCGCGAAGGCGCCGTAAGCCGGCAGTACCGCGGCGACCTCCTGCGGCTTGACGGCGACCACGACGGTATCAAGCTTGGACGCCGGCGGCAGTTCGGTCGGCCGAGCGACCGCGCGAACGCCTTGCGCGCTCGCACCGTGCCGAGCGGCTTCGTTCGGCTCGACGACCGCGATGTCGCCACCCGCCATGCCGCGGGCGAGCCAGCCGCCCAGCAACGCGCCGCCCATGTTGCCGCAGCCGACGAGCAGCAGGCCGCCCATCACGCCGATCCAACCGTCTCGAGCAACGCCGCGGCGATGGCCTCGATCGGTGTCTTGCCGCCCCACAGCACGAATTGGAACGCGGGATAGAAGCGCTCGCACTCGACGAACCCGGCACTCACGATGTCCTCCATCTGGGCTGCCGACGCCGAGGTGTCGCTCAATACGTGGGTGTGTTGGAAGGCGATGGCGCCGTCTTCGTCCCACATCGCGAAATGGCCGAGCCAAAGCCGGGCGTTTGCCAGCGCCAGAAGGGATTGGACGTCGACGAGGCGCCGGCGCGGCACGACGATGTCGAAGGCGCACGAGAACTGCACCGAAGGCGGCGTGTCGAGCCGCGCAAACCACAGGTAATAGCGGCACCACGGGCCATCGACCGAGACGCTGATCTCGCGGTCGCCGACGCGCTCGTAGTTCCATTCATGCGCTACCAGGATGCCCTCTACGACATCCAGCGGATTGCAGGCCTCGGCGTGGCGGCGGACGATCTCGGTAGCCATGCGATTCCCTCGGTCGGCTCGCGAGATAGATATTGTGTCCCCTGCTCCGAGGGAC
>VGEJ01000163.1 GCA_016869335.1 Alphaproteobacteria bacterium
AGGGCATCTCGCTCCGCTGGGTGATCGCCTTCCTCACGTCCGAGACCTACCTCACGTCCTACCTGTTCAGCCTGTTGCTCGCGACCATCGTGATGGCGTGTGCGACCGTGCTGGGGACGATGGCGGCGATCTTCCTCATGCGCGTCCGCTTCCCCGGGCGCGAGCTGTTGCGCGCCTATTTCCTGTCGCCGCTGCTGTTGCCGGGCGTCGTGCTCGGGCTCGCGCTCTACGTGTTCTACGTCTCGACCGACATCGGGCTCGCGAAGTCGCTCCTCGGTTTGGCGATCGGTCATATCCTGGTGACGACGCCCTACGTGATCGGCACCGTATCGGCGGCGCTCGCCTCCTTCGACATCGCACTCGAAGAGGCGGCGCGGAGCCTCGGCGCCGGGCCGTGGCGAGCGTTTCGCAAGGTCACGATGCCGATCATCGGGCCGGGCATGATGGCCGGCTCGATCTTCGCCTTCATCGTCTCGTTCGGCCAGTTCGACGTCTCGCTGTTCCTCAGCGCGCCGAATCTCACGCCGTTGCCGATTGCGATGTATATTTCGCTGCGCTACAAGTTCGAGCCGATCGCCGCGGCCGCCGGCATTTTCGCCATCGCGCTCGTGGTGATTTCGATGCTGCTGACCGCGCGGCTCGTGAACATGAAGAAGTTCGGCGGCATAAAGTTCAGCTAACACAGGGAGAAGAAGATCATGCGCACGGGAGACAAGTCGAAACTATCGCGGCGGCTCTTCATCAAGCGGGCCGGCGCCACCGCCGCGGCCGCGTCCGCGGTGTCGCTGTTCAACATCAACCACACCTGGTCCCAGGATGTGTCCTACGACGGCGGCGTTTTCGATGCCGGCGGCGCCACGCTCAATCTCGGCGAGTGGGGCGGGTTCTGGGAAGAGTTCATGCGCAAGAACCTGATCGATCAGTTCGAGAAGGACTTCAACTGCAAGTTCGCCTATGACTCCTCCTGGCCGTGGTTCGCGAAATACACCGCGGGAGGGCCGCAGAAGCCGGTGTTCGATATCTCGAACTGGAACCTGCCGGAGCTGTTCAAGACGGCGCGGGCAGGCGATTACTTCCTCAGCCCAGACGAGATCAAGCCGAACGTGCCCAATGCCGCCAACGCCTGGGACTTCGCCTTCCTCAGCGGCGTCGGCGTGACGTGGGGCTTTGGCCAGTACGTCTACGCCTATCGCACCGACATGGTTGAGTCGGCGCCCACGGACTTCAAGTCGTTCTGGGACGCGCAGTTCGACGGCGGCAAGCGCGGCACTTACATCACCTCGAACACGCTCCAGATGGTGTTCTTCTTGACCTCCTCCCATGTGTGGGGCGGCAACACCGAGAACCTCGAGGCCGGCTTCGATGCGATGCGCCGGGCCATGCCGATGAAGATCAGCGACTTCACCGGCAACATGCAGACCCTGATCGAGCGCGGCGAGGTGGCGATCGGCGTTCAGTGGGAGGGCGAGGTCTACAACCAGATGGACAAGGGGATCAAGATCGCCCCCTACATCTGGCGCGAGAAGGAGCCGGTGCTGACCCAGACTCACACCGTCAGCCGCTACTCGGAGCCGATGCAGAAGAAGCTCGCCTTCGCCTATCTGCATCGCAAGCTCGATCCGGCGTTCAGCAGCGTGGCTGGCAGCACCTTCTACCTCCGGCCCACGACCAGGAACGCGACGCTGCCCGACAATCTCGCGAGCAAGGGCGTCACCAATTCCGCCGATGGCATGTCCAAGTTGTGGATACCCGACTGGAACTGGTATCTCGAGCACGAGGACGAGATCGTCGAGACCGTGAACGAGATCTTCGCCGGCTGAACCGGCGAGCCGGACGCGCACGGGGCGGCTCGCCGCCCCGTGCCGCCTCGCGAGGAGAGGGATGTCTACCGTCGAGCTCGTCAGTCTATCCAAGAGCTATGGTCAGACGCTTGCGCTGGCTCCGACCAGCCTCAAGGTCGAGGAGGGCGAGTTCTTCGCCTTGCTCGGGCCGAGCGGATGCGGGAAGTCCACCACCCTGCGGATGATCGCCGGCTTCGTCCGCCCGAGCGGCGGCGAGGTGCTCATCGGCGGCAGCGACGTGACGCGCCAGCCGCCCGAGCGCAGGGGCAGCGGCATCGTGTTCCAGAACTACGCGATCTTCCCGCACATGAATGTGTACGACAACATCGCCTTCGGGCTGCGCATGCGCAAGCGGCCGGCCGAGGAGATCGATCGGCGGGTGCGGGCGGCGCTCGATCAGGTGGGGCTTAGCGGCTTCGAGCGGCGCTTCCAGCGCGAGATGAGCGGCGGCGAGCAGCAGCGCGTGGCGCTCGCCCGCGTGCTCATCACCGAGCCGCGCATCTTGTTGCTCGATGAGCCGCTCAGCGCGCTCGACAAGAAGCTGCGCGAGGAGATGAAGTATTGGATCAAGGAGCTGCAGCGTCAGCTCCGCATCACCACCATCTACGTGACCCATGATCAGGGCGAGGCGCTCACCATGTCGGACCGCATCGCCGTGATGAACGGAGGCCGCGTCATCCAGGTCGGCACCCCTCGCGACATCTACGAGCGCCCGGTCGATCGTTTCGTCACCGAGTTCATCGGCGAGTCGAACATTCTCGACGCCCGGGTCGGCGGCGAAGCGGGCGACGGCATGTGCCTGCTGGCGATCGGGCCATTCGCGGCCACGGCGCCGAGGCGGGCCGGCATGAGCACGGGCCGCGCCGTGGCACTGGTGGTACGGCCCGAGCGCGTCCTGGTCGGGGTCGACGCCGAGCACGCGGGCGGCAATCTCCTGCGTGCGCGAGTCCAGAGCCATACCTACCAGGGCTCGTTCATCCGCTACCGGCTCGATCTCGCCGGCCAGACCATCGTGGCCGAGGCTCCCAACCGAACCGAGGGCGCGGCGCTCGACGACGGCACCGAGATCACCATCGGCTGGCGGCCCGAGGGCACTTCCATCCTGCCCGACTAGGGCATCGGCGCCGGGAGGTCGCAACGCATGCGCGTGGGAGTCGACGTCGGCGGCACCAACACGGACGCCGTGTTGATGGATGGCCTCAGCGTGGTCGCATGGCATAAGACACCGACGACCGCGGACGTGTCGAGCGGCATCATCGCGGCGCTGCGCGCCGTGCTCGGCGGAAGCGGCATCGGCCCGGCGGCGATCCAGGGCGTCATGATCGGCACCACCCATTTCACCAACGCGGTGGTCGAGCGCAAGCGGCTGCGCCAAGTGGCGGCGGTACGGCTTGCCCTGCCTGCCGCCCGCTCACTGCCGCCGATGATCGACTGGCCGGCCGACCTCGCGCACACGCTCGGCCTCCACCGTTACATGCTGCAGGGCGGGCACGAGTTCGACGGCCGCGAGATCGCCACGCTCGATGAGGCCGGGCTGCGCCAGGTCGCCGCCGACATCCGCGGCAAAGGTCTGGCGGCCGTGGCGATCACCTCGGTGTTTTCGCCCGTCAACGCCGGGATGGAGGCGCGCGCGCGCGCCATCCTAGCCGAGGAGCTGCCCGGTTGCGCACTCTCGCTCTCGCACGATATCGGCCGGGTCGGCTTCCTCGAGCGCGAAAACGCGACGATCATGAACGCCTGCCTCACCGCGCTCGCCGGCACGGTGGTGAACTCCTTCCGCGCCGCTCTGGCCGAGCTGAAGATCACCGCGCCGTTCTACATCAGCCAGAACGACGGCACGCTGATGTCGGCCGACTACGTCGAGCGCTATCCGGTGCTCACCTTCGCCTCGGGCCCGACGAACTCGATGCGTGGCGCCGCCTTCCTGTCGCGTACCAAAGAGGCCATGGTCGTGGACATTGGCGGGACGACCTCCGATGTCGGCATGCTGCTCCACGGCTTTCCCCGCGAGTCCTCGGTGGCGGTCGAGATCGGCGGCGTGCGCACCAACTTCCGCATGCCCGACGTGCTGTCCTTCGGGCTCGGCGGCGGCAGCCTGGTGCGCGATGACGGCGCCCGCATCGGCCCAGACTCGGTCGGCTACGAGCTGACCGAGAAAGCGCTGGTGTTCGGCGGCGACGTGCTGACCGCGACCGATATCGTGGTGGCGGCGGGCCGCATCGACATCGGCGAGCGCCGGCGCGTCGGCCGCCTCAAGGGCGCCCTGGTCAACACCGCGCTCGCGACCATGAACCGCATGGTCGATGAAGCGGTCGATCGCATGAAGACCAGCGCCGAGCGGCTGCCGGTGATTTTGGTCGGGGGCGGCGCCATCCTGGTCACCGCGGACCTGCCGGCGGCCTCGGCGATCGTGCGGCCGGAGTATTCGGGTGTCGCCAACGCGATCGGCGCGGCGATCGCGCAGGTAGGCGGCGAGGTCGATCGCGTGTTCTCGCTCGAGCGCCAGTCGCGCGAGGAGGCGCTGGGCGATGCCAAGCGCGAGGCGATCGACAAGGCGATCACCGCCGGCGCCACCCGCGAGAGCGTGCAGATCGTCGATGTCGAGGAGGTTCCGCTCGCCTACCTGCCGAGCAGCGCAACGCGCATCCGCGCCAAGGCGGTCGGCGATCTGGCGATGCGCTAGCGGAAGAGCGGACGTGGGCTGGACTCTCGAGAGGGGCGATCTCGTCGATCTCTGCCGCGGCGCCGCATTCCTCGGCACCGGCGGCGGCGGCGATCCCTACATCGGTCGCCTGATGGTCGAGCAGGCGCTCGATGAGGGCCACACGGTCAAGATCATCGGCCTCGATGAGCTGCCCGACGATGCGCTCGTCATCCCGACGGCGATGATGGGGGCGCCCACCGTCATCATCGAGAAGCTGCCGGGTGGCGAAGAAGCGATCCGCTCGCTGCACCGACTCGAAGCTCACCTCGGGCGCAAGGCCTTCGCTACGATGCCGATCGAGGCCGGCGGCATCAACTCGACGATGCCGCTGGTGGTCGGCGCCCGCCTCGGGCTGCCGGTGGTGGACGCCGATGGCATGGGCCGGGCGTTCCCCGAGCTGCAGATGGAGACCTTCGCGGTCTATGGCGTGCCCGGCACGCCGATGGTGATCACCAACGAATGGGGCGATGCGACGCTGGTCGAATGCCACGACAACATGATGATGGAGTGGTTGGCGCGCGGCATCACGATCCGCATGGGCGGCTCGGCTTACATCGCCGAGTACGCCATGGACGGCAAGACCGCGCGCCGCGTCTCGGTGCCGGGAACGCTCTCGCTCGTGCTCGAGATCGGCCGCTGCATCCGCGCGGCGCGGCAGGCCCACCGCGACCCGTTTGCCGCCCTGATCGAGCTCCTGCCGCGGACACCCTACAACTTCGGGCGGGTGATCTTCGAGGGCAAGATCGTCGATCTCAGGCGCGAGACCACCCAGGGCTGGGCCATGGGCAGGGCACGCATCGGCGCGTTCTCGGGCGGCGCGGTGATGGACATCGAGTTCAAGAACGAGAACCTGGTGGCGCGGGTCGCTGGCAAGGTGCGGGCGATCGTGCCCGACCTGATCTGCGTGCTCGACCACGAGACCGCCGAGCCGATCACGACCGAGACGCTGCGCTACGGCCAGCGGGTCAAGGTGATGGCGGTGGCAGTGCCGCCGATCATGCGCACGCCCGAGGCGCTCGCTGTGTTCGGCCCCGGGGGCTTCGGCATCGACGAGCCCTTCACCCCGATCGAGACGATCGCGTGATAACGCGGCGGGCATTCGCGCGCACGCTGGTCTGGCGCGAACATTCTGAGGAGCGTCTCCATGATCGCGCGCCTGGTCGCCTGATCCGCGGCAGCGTGCCGCCGGACCAACCGTGACTTGTCCACGGTTCGGGTTTGATCGAGCGCCACTTGCCCCTCCTTGCCCCGAACCGCAATTGGAACGCGTGTTGGATACGGACGCGACGCGGTTGTCATCGGTGCGATGATGACGGTGCGGATGTGGCGATTCATTTCGTCCGGCGATACGACCACGCAGGGCCGTGTCCTGCGGATTTCCGATCCGAGAGCCGGATCAAGATTGACCAGGAAGATCTCGAAGCGGCGAACCGGCCTCACCAGCCCCATTCATGCTGGTCCCAGTCGTGACCGATCTCCTCCGGCACGAGCGCCGCATCGTCGCCCGCAGCGGCCATGGCCGCAAACGCCTCCTCCCACCCCCGGCGCGCCGACCGGACGGGAGTCGGGCGAACCGTGCCATTCTTGACCGTCAGCTCGACCTGATCGGCAATCAGGCATTGGTCGGGAACCGCCTTCGGCAGCCGAAAGCCGCGGGAGTTGCCGATACGAACGATGGGGACCCTCACGATCAGCGCTCCATCACGATGAGTAGTGCTTG
>VGEJ01000164.1 GCA_016869335.1 Alphaproteobacteria bacterium
GCAGCTGACCATGAAGCGAATGGTCTCGCCCGGCTGGACGCTGATCCTATCGCTGTAGCCGAGCACTTTCATGGCGTTTGATCAGTCCTTGACCGGCACGGTGTAGTTGAGCGGCAGGCGCCCCCCGTCGGCGTAGATCGTCTGGCCGGTGATGTAGGAGGCGTCATCGCTCGCCAGGAATACCGCCAGCCGGGCGATCTCGTCGGGCTCGCCCAGGCGCCCGAGCGGGGTGCGCGAGAGCACCCGCCGCCGCGCCGCCTCATCGGTGAGGAGCGCCCCCGACATCTCGGTGCGGATCGTGCCGGGTCCGATCGCGTTGACGCGGATGCCCTTGTCGGCGAGCGCCAGCGCCATCACGGCGGTCAGCTGATGGACGCCGCCCTTGCTCACGACGTAGGGCGCGATGCTCGGGATCGCGAGCACCGCGTTCACCGAGGACATGTTGATGATGCTGCCCGCGCCCTCTTTGACCATCTCGCGCGCCGCCGCCTGGCCAACCAGGAAGTAGCCCTTAAGGTTGACGCGGATGACGGCGTCGAAGTCCTCCTCACTGATCGACAGGAAATCGCCGATGCGCGAGATCGCCGCGTTGTTGATAAGGATGTCGAGGCGCCCGAAGCTCCGCACGCTCGCAACGATCAGCGCCGCGACCTGCGCCGCCTCGCCGGTGTCGCAGTGCTGGTAGATCGCGGCCCCGCCCTGGCTGGCGATGGCCGCCGCGGCGGCGCGGCCCTGGTCGTCGAGCACATCGGCAACGACCACGCGCGCCCCTTCGGCGGCCAGCCGCTCGGCGCAGGCGCGGCCGATGCCGCGGGCGGCACCGGTCACGACCGCAACTCTGCCCGCGAGCTTCATGACGGTTCGCTCCCCGCGGTGTTGGCCAGGCCGACGGCACGCAAGGACGCCGTGATCTCATCGAGGATCGCCGGGTCGTCGATGGTTGCCGGCATGTGATACGCCTCGCCGTCGGCGATCCGGCGCATGGTCGAGCGCAGTACCTTGCCGGAGCGCGTCTTGGGCAGCCGCGGCACGATCCGGCTGATGCGATAGGAGGCGACCGGGCCGATGCGCTGGCGCACGAGCTGCACCAGCTCGTGCTCGATCTCTGCGGCCGGCCGGTTGACCCCGGCCTTGAGCACCACGAGGCCGAGCGGCACCTGGCCCTTGAGAGCATCGGCCACGCCGATGACCGCGCACTCGGCGACGTCGCGGTGCGAGGCGAGCACCTCCTCCATCGCTCCGGTCGAGAGGCGATGACCGGCGACGTTGATGATGTCGTCGGTCCGACTCATGACGTGGACGTAGCCCTCGGCGTCGCGAAAGCCGGCGTCGGCCGTGAGGTAGTAGCCCGGAAACTGGCTCAGGTACGATTGCTGAAACCCGGCATCGTTGTTCCAGAGCGTCGGCAGGCACCCGGGCGGCAGCGGCAGGCGCAACACCAGCGCGCCGGTCTGGCCCGCCGGCACCTCGCGGCCCTTGTCGTCGAGCACCCGCACGTCGTAGCCCGGCACCGGTTTGCCGGGCGAGCCGTGCTTGACCGGAAACAGGCCCAGGCCGGCACAGTCGGCGGTGATCGGCCAGCCCGTCTCGGTCTGCCACCAGTGGTCGATCACCGGGCGCTTGAGGTGGCCCTCGGCCCACAGCAAAGTGTCGGGGTCGGAGCGCTCGCCGGCCAGGAACAGCGCGCGGAAGTGGCTCAGGTCGTAAGGCTTGAGGTATTTGGCGTCGGGGTCGTCGCGCTTGATAGCGCGGAACGCCGTGGGCGCGGTGAACAGCGCCACCACCTTGTGCTGGGCGATGACACGCCAGTAGGCCCCGGGATCGGGCGTGCCCACCGGCTTGCCCTCGTAGAGGATGCCGGTCGCGCCGTAGGCCAGCGGGCCGTAGACGATATAGGAGTGTCCGACCACCCAGCCGACGTCGGAGGCGGCCCAGAACGTCTCGCCCGGGCTGACGCCATAGATGTTGGCCATGCTCCAGAGCAGCGCGACCAGGTGGCCGCCGTTGTCGCGCACCACGCCCTTGGGCACGCCGGTCGTGCCGGAGGTGTAGAGAATGTAGAGCGGGTCGGTCGCGGCGACGGGCACGCACTCGGCCGGCGCGGCCCCGGCCGTGAACTCGTGCCAGTCGGTGTCGCGGCCGGGCACGAGCATGGCCGGCTCCTGCGGCCGCTGCAGGATGACGCAGCGCCCGGGCTTCGACTTGGCCTGCGCGATCGCGCCATCGAGCAGCGGCTTGTACGGGATGACGCGGTTGACCTCGATGCCGCAGGAGGCGGACAGAACGAGCTTCGGCCGCGCGTCGTCGATGCGGGTCGCGAGCTCATTGGCGGCGAAGCCGCCGAACACCACCGAGTGGATGGCGCCAAGCCGCGCGCAGGCGAGCATCGCGACGGTGGCCTCGGGGACCATCGGCATGTAGATGATGACGCGATCGCCCTTGGCGATGCCAGCGCGCTTCAGAGCCCCGGCGAACACCGAGACCCGGTCGCAGAGCTCGCGGTAGCTGAACGCCTGGATGGTGCCGGTCACGGGGCTGTCGTAGATGAGCGCCGTCTGCTCGCCCCGGCCGGCATCGATATGGCGGTCGAGCACGTTGTAGCAGGTGTTGAGGACGCCGCCCTTGAACCACGCCACCAGCGGGTCGCGCGTCCGGTCGAGCACGGTGTCCCAGCGCCGGTACCAGTGCACCGCCTCGGCGGCGGCGGCCCAGAACCCCTCGGGGTCGCGCCGCCAGGTGGCATAGGTCTCCTCGTAGCGGCTCACGGCACCCCTCCTCTGTCACGGCCCACCATGTTCCCGCCCGCGCCGAGCAAACGCAACCCCGCGTTGCTCGCTGCACCACCGATCGCCTAGTGTCGGGCCGAGAAGGGAGTACGGCGCATGACCAGCGATCTCTACGAGCGGGGTCTGGGGCACACCGTCGCCAACCATCAGCCGCTGACGCCGCTGAGCCTGCTTTCCCGCGCGGCCCACGCCCATCCCGAGCGGCTCGCCGTCGTCCACGGCGAGAGCCGCTGCACCTACCGTGCCCTCTATGAGCGCTGCCGCCGGCTCGCCGCCGCCCTCAGCCGGCGCGGCATCGGCGTCGGCGATACCGTGGCGGTCATGGCGCCCAACGTGCCGGCGATGCTCGAGGCGCACTACGGGGTGCCCATGGCGGGCGCCGTGCTGAATGCGCTCAACATCCGGCTCGATGCGGCGACGATCGCCTTCATCCTCGAGCACGCCGAGGCCAAGCTCCTGATCACCGACCGCGAGTTCAGCCCCGTGATCGGGGACGCGCTCGCGCGCCTGGCCCGGCGCCCCATCGTCATCGACATCGACGATCCGCTGGCGCGCGGCGGCGCGCGGCTGGGCGAGGCGGACTACGAGGCGTTCCTCGCCGGCGGCACGCCCGATTTCGCGTGGCAAGCGCCGGCCGACGAGTGGCAGGCCATCGCGCTGAACTACACCTCGGGCACCACCGGCAACCCCAAGGGCGTGGTCTATCACCATCGCGGCGCGTTCCTGAACGCGCTCGGCAACGCGCTGGCGTGGGGCATGACCGGCCGGCCGGTGTATCTGTGGACCTTGCCGATGTTCCACTGCAACGGCTGGTGCTTCCCGTGGACCCTGAGCGCGCTGGCCGGCACGCACGTCTGTCTGCGGCGGGTCGAAGCGCCGGCGGTGTTCCGGGCGATCGCCGAGCACGGCGTCACCCACTTCTGCGGCGCGCCGGTGGTGCTGAACATGCTGACCAACGCAGCGGCCGAGCTCCGAGCCGATCTGCGCTCCGGCGTCGAGGTGATGACCGCGGGTGCGGCGCCGCCGCCGGCAATCATCGCCGCGATGGAGGCGATGGGGTTTCGTGTCACCCACGTCTATGGCCTGACCGAGACCTACGGCCCGGCGGTGGTGTGCGACTGGCACCCCGAGTGGGATGACGAGCCGCCCGAGGGGCGGGCCCGACGCAAGGCCCGCCAGGGCGTGCGCTACCCGGTGCTTGAGGGCCTCGGGGTGTTCGACCCCGCTTCGCTGCAGCCGGTCCCGGCCGATGGCCGAACCATGGGCGAGGTGATGATGCGGGGCAACATCGTCATGAAGGGCTACCTCAAGAACCGGGCGGCGACGGAGGAGGCCTTTCGCGGCGGCTGGTTCCACTCGGGTGACCTCGGCGTCGTCTACTCGGACGGCTACCTCGAACTGCGCGATCGCTCGAAGGACATCATCATCTCGGGCGGCGAGAACATCTCGACGATCGAGGTCGAGGGCGTGCTTTACCAGCATCCCGCCGTCCTCGAGGCGGCGGTGGTGGCCAAGCCGGACGCGCACTGGGGCGAGGTGCCGTGTGCCTTCGTCGCGCTGAAGGAGGACGCGGGCGCGGTGGAGGGGCAGGCACTGATCGCGTTCTGCCGCGAACACCTGGCGCATTTCAAGGCGCCGCGCTACGTCGTGTTCGGCGCGCTGCCCAAGACTTCGACGGGAAAGATCCAGAAGTACGTGCTGCGCCAGCGCGCCGCCAAGGTCTGAGCGGCGCGCCGCGAGCGGCCGTTTAGCTGCGGCTGAGGCGGGCGATGTCGTCCTTGATGCGGAGCTTCAGGCGCTTCAATTCCGCGATCCGCATCGAGTCGGGCAGAGGCCGCCGCGCCTCGTCGTCAATTTCCTGCTCCAGTTCGCGGTGCCTCGACCTGAGGGTCTCGATGTCAACGCCGGATGTCATCATGCGCGCTCCTCCACCGCTACGGCAACCATTGTACCGAGGATCGGCCCGACCCGTTAAGTACCGACATTACGCACCCGCGCCATATGAGAGAACGCGGCGTCGGCAAGCTGCAGAATGTCCTCATCCGCGCCCGGCGCATAGCGCAATAGGTTCGCCAGCGCCGTCTCGCGCGAGCGCGGTGCCTGCGCCAGCCCCTGGCCGAGCACGGCGAGGAGACGGCGCTGCTCGTGACGCTCGGCCTCGAGCTCGCACGCCTTCACGGTTTCGCGAAACGCGGCGAGCTGGGGATCGCCCGACGGATTGAGCTCGTCCTTGAGCCGCTCCCGCGCTGTGCGCAGCGGCACCACGACGCCGGCGTGCCATGCCGCAATCGCCGCGGTCGCGCGGGCGAGGGTGGTCGAGTCGAGGATCTTGCCTCGGCTGGCGACCCAGCAGCACAAAAGAAGGACGCTGACGTTGACCCCGCGGCGCCGTTGCAGCGACAGGCAGGCGGCCGCCACGTGCGGCTGGCTGTAGAGGGCCAACGAGTAATTCCAGAAGTCCACGGCATCACCCCATGGGATTGGACCATGCCTGGCCGGCACGTCGCATCACCCTTCCGCGCGATTCCTGCTATGGTGGCATGTGGCCAATCCCATCGGGAGACCATGCCCGACCAGGAAGAGCTCCACCAGCGGCTCATCGAACTGAAGACCGAACACCGCGATCTCGACATGGCCATCGCAACCCTGCTCGCAGCCTCGGGGTACGACCCGCTGCAGGTTCAACGACTGAAGAAGCGAAAGCTGGCACTGAAGGACCTGATCACGCGGCTTGAGAGCTATCTCTTGCCCGACATCATCGCGTGAGCTGCTTGTCGCCCGGCCCGGCGGGTCGCTTTTCGCCGTGCTTGCGATCGTACATCGCCCGATCGGCAGCGGCTAAGGCGTCCTTGGCGCTGACGCCCGGGCCGATCGTGTAGACACCGAACGCGGCTTCGATCGCTATACGCTGGCCGTCGATCTCGATCGGCTGGGCCTTGACCCGGGCATCGAGCGCCCGTGCCTTCTCGATCCCGGCCGGCTGATCGGACTGACACAGAATGACCCCGAACTCGTCGCCTCCGAGGCGGCCGACGACGTCGCTCTCGCGCACGTTCTCGCGCAGTATGGTTGCCACCCGCACGAGCGCCTCATCGCCCGCTGCGTGGCCATGGGTGTCGTTGATCGCCTTAAGGCCGTTCAGATCGAAGTAAATGACGCTGCTCGGCGTGCCATAACGCTCGGCCGCCTCGATGAAGCGCGACAGCTCGCCTACGAACGCGCGCCGGTTGGCGATGGACGTGAGTGGGTTCTGGTCGGCTAGGCGATCGAGATCACTGAGCCGAGTTCGGGCCTGGTCGACTTCCTGGCGCAGCGCCTCGACTTCCGCCAAGAGGGCGGCGATCGCGGCGCGCACCCTGGGAGTCAGCTCGGCCTCGGGGATGCCCAGGATCGAGACCGTATCGGCCGTGGCGCGGGCCGCGCGGGCCTGGTCGGCGGCGCCGGCGGTGGTCGCGCTCGCAGTGGTGCGCAGGG
>VGEJ01000165.1 GCA_016869335.1 Alphaproteobacteria bacterium
CGCGCACCTTGGCATAGGAGCCGGGCGCGTCCTCGATCGCCGGCAGCGCCCCCTCACCCGGCACGCGCGCCGCGACCTGCGCACCCGAGCGGCGGCGCAGCCAGCGCTCCCAGTCGGTCCACCACGAGCCGCCGTGCTCGCGCGCGCCGGCGAGCCAGGCGTGCGGATCGGCAGGGGTTGTCCGGCCGGTCCAGTAGCCGTACTTGGCTGCCGCCGGGGGATTCAGCACGCCGGCGATGTGGCCGGAGGCGGCGAGGACGAAGCGGTTGCGGCCGGAGAAGTGCTGCGTCGCAACATAGGCCGAGGTCCACGGCGCAATGTGGTCCTCGCGCATCCCAAGGACATAGGTCGGCACGCCGACGCGGCGGAGGTCGATGGGGATGCCACGGACCCTCAGACCGCCGGGGTGCACCATGCGGTTCTCGATGTAGAGCTGGCGCAGGTACTCGCTGTGCATGCGGGCCGGCAAGCGGGTCGAGTCGGCGTTCCAGAACAGCATGTCGAACGGTTTGGGCTCGCGCCCCAAGAGATAGCCGTTGATCACGAAGGGCCAGATCAGATCGTTGGCGCGCAAGAGGTTGAACACCTCGGCCATATGTCGACCGGGGAGATAGCCTCTCTTGCGCATCTCCGCCTCGAGCGAGGCGGGCTGCTGGTTGTCGACGAAGAGCGCGAGATCGCCGGGGTTGGTGAAATCGACCTGGGCCGCGAAGAAGGTCGCGCTCGCGACGCGGTCCTCGCCGCGCGCGGCGAGATAGGCCAGCGCGGCGGCGAGCAGCGTCCCGCCTATGCAGTAGCCGACGGCGTTGACGCGCTTGGCGCCGGTCGCCTTGCGCACCGCGCGGATCGCCTCGATCGGCCCCTGGACGACGTAGTCCGAGAAGCTCACCTCGGCATGGCGCTCGTCCGGATTGATCCAGGACACGATGAACACGGTGTAGCCCTGCGCCACGGCCCACCGCACGAATGAGTTCTCGGGCCGGAGGTCCAGCACGTAGTACTTGTTGATGCAGGGCGGGACGATCAGCAGCGGTCGCCGGAACACGGTGGCGGTGGTCGGTGCGTACTGGATCAGCTCAAAGAGAGCGCTGCGATGGACGACCTTGCCCGGGGTGGTTGCGATCGTCTCTCCGAGCGTGAATGCTCCTGGATCGACGTGTCTCAGGGCCGGCCGCCCGCCGCCGGCGCGGATGTCGCTTTCGAGCTCGCGCAGACCGTCCCAAAGGTTGCGCCCGCGCTGCTCGTGGGTGGCGCGCAACACCTCGGGGTTGGTCAGGACGAAGTTGGTGGGCGCGAGCGCGTCGATGAGCTGGTGGGTGTAGAAGCGGACCGTCGCCGCGGTTCGCGGATCAACACTCACATCCGCGACGGTGGCGTCGAGCCATCGTGCCGTCAGCAGATAGAACTGCTTGATGAAGTCGAACATCGGGTTTTCGGCCCAGGCCGGATCGCGGAACCGCCGATCGCCGTGGCTTGGAGCAATGACCAGCTCCGTCGGCCGCCCCTGCAGCCGCTCTGCCATCCAGCGCGAGAGCTGCAGGTAATCCTGCCAAAGTGTCTCCTGGGCCCGCGCCAGATCCGCGGGATTGGCGAGAAGCTGCCGTGTCCACGCGGCGAAGGCGCGGCTCGCGGCGGCGAGCACGGGCGCCGCGGCCGCGGCGTCGTTGTGGACGCCGTGGGCGGCGTCGCCTGGCTTGCGCGCGGCGCTCATGCCGCCACGCCCGGGCCAGCGGCGGGAGGGAGATCAAGCATGATCGTGGCATGCCCTACCAGCACCGGCCGTCCCCCGGAAGCGCACGCGATGTCGGTGATGGTACGCCCGCCCACGGCCGGTCGCGGCGCTATCCGCACCGTCACCGTGTCGCCGACGAACACCGGGCGCACGAACCGGCTATCCTGACCGAGGTAGATGACGCCATTGCCGAAATGGCGCCACAGGCTCGTCGAGACCAAGCCGAGAGTCAGCATGCCGTGGGCGATCGGCCGGCCAAAACGGGTCGTCGCGGCAAAGGCGGCGTCGAAATGCAGCGGGTTGCAATCACCCGTCGCATCGGCAAAGGCGGCAACCATCTCGGGTGAAACGGTGTAGGAGTACTCCGCGGCCGGTGGCGCGGCGCCGGCACGCGCCTCAGCCGCCTCCGCAGCCACGGGCGCAGTTGCCGACTCGCCCGACTCGCGGCCAGGGGCCATCAGGCTCAACCCCTGGGCGAAACCGGCGAGCGCCAGGCGGTGCAGCGTCCACGTCAACTCGATCAGTTCGCCCGCCCACGCGGTGGGCTGCGGTAGCGCTCGCATCTCGTTCATCGCTCCCCCAGACATGATCAGCCACCCCCTCCTTCGAGCTTTGCCAGACGAGCGGCAAGCGCACCGAGCTCGCGGCGCAACACCGCGACGTCGTCCGCCGCCCCATCGCCGGCCGCCGCAGCGGTCGGTACCGTCGGTACAAACGAGGCGACAGTCTTCTGGAACAGGTCGAGGTTGCGGCGGGCCAGGCCCTCGCAGATGCCGAGCGCGCCGCCGCCGTTTGCCATTGCGTCCCAGATCTCGCGTTGCCCTTGGGCGAACCCCTGCATCGCCAGCTCGAGGTACGCGGCGAGCGCCGGTTGCAACCCCTGGCCATAGACCCGGATGATATCGCGCAGGAAATCCGCCGACAGCAGGCCATGCCCGCTCGCTTCCCGCTCGACGATGATCTGGGCGAGGACCGAGCGCGTGATGTCCTCCCCGGTGCGGGCGTCGATCACCTGCACGTCGGCGCCGGCGCGGATCGCGGAGCCGAGCGCATCGAGCGTGATGTAGCGGCTGGCGCCGGTGTCATAGAGCCGACGGTTCGCATACTTCTTGATGATGACGGTGGCCTTCTCGGGCCGCGCCGCGCGCTTTGCCATGCCGTGCTCTCCGCCGCACTATGTGCACCATATAAATATAGATAAATATAGCGCCGCAGTGTGCAACGCACAAACGGGGTTGATGTTGCACTGCACAAGCCAATGCGCTATGAACCGGCAGGGCGCGCGTGAGCGAGGATGGTGGGTCATGACCGATATCGTCATTGTCGCCGCGGCGCGGACCGCGATCGGCGCCTTCCAGGGCGCGTTCGCGCAGCTCTCCGCGGCGGAGCTCGGCAGCGTCGCGATCCGCGCGGTTCTCGAGAAGGCTCAGGTGGCGCCCGCCGAGGTCTCGGAGATCGTCATGGGCCAGGTGCTGACCGCCGGCGCCGGCATGAACCCGGCGCGGCAGGCCGCGATCGGTGCCGGGCTGCCGGTCGAGGTCCCGGCGTACGGGGTCAACCAGGTGTGCGGCTCGGGCCTCCGCGCAGTGGCGCTCGGCGCCCAGAACATCGCGACGGGAGACGCCGACGTCGTGGTCGCGGGCGGCCAAGAGAGCATGAGCCAGTCGCCCCACTGCGCGCCGCTGCGCGCCAGCCGCAAGATGGCAGACATCGATCTCATCGACACCATGATCCGCGACGGCTGTGGGCCGCTTTCAACGGCTACTACATGGGTTGCACGGCCGAGAACGTTGCTCTCCACTGGTAGATCAACCGCGCCGAGCAGGATGCGTTCGCCAGCCGTTCGCAGGAGCGCGCCGCCGCGGCCCGCGCCGCCGGGCGCTTCGTCAGCGAGATAGCGCCGGTCACAGTCAGGCGCCGCGACGGCCCGGCGACGGTGGCCGAGGACGAGTACATCCGGCCCGGCACTACGCCCGAGACCCTGGCCAAGCTGCGGCCGGCGTTCGCCGACGCGGGCTCGGTGACCGCCGGCAATGCCTCAGGCATCAACGATGACGCCGCCGCGGTCGTGCTCATGCGGACCGCCGAGGCGGCACGCCGCAGGCTGCGGCCGCTCGCCCGGATCGCGTCCTGGGCGCAGGCCGGGGTCGATCCGGCGGTCATGGGCACCGGTCCGATCCCGGCGAGCCAGCGGGCTGTCGCCAAGGCCGGCTGGCGGCTGGCGGAGCTCGATCTGATCGAGGCCAACGAGGCCTTCGCCGCGCAAGCGCCGGCGGTAAACCGCGAGCTCGGGCTGGATGCCGAACGGGTCAACGTGAACGGCGGTGCCATCGCGCTTGGCCACCCGATCGGCGCGTCCGGGGCGCGTATCCTGGTCACCCTGCTCCACGAGATGGCGCGGCGCCGGCAAGGGCTTGGCCACGCTCTGCATCGGCGGGGGCATGGGCATCGCACTGTGCATCGCGGGAGTATAAGCATCATGGCGCGACTCGCGCTCGTCACCGGCGGCACGCGCGGCATCGGCGCGGCGATCGCTACGGCGCTCCGCGATGCCGGCCATCGGGTCGCCGTCACCTACGCCCACAACGAAGACGCCGCCGCCCGTTTCCGCGCGGCGAGCGGGGTGCCGGCCTATCGGTGGGACGTCGCCGATTACGCGACCTGCGTCGCCGGGGTGGGCGCCGTCGTCGCCGAACATGGCCCGGTCGACATCCTGATCAACAACGCCGGCATCACCCGCGACTCGACGCTGCACCGCATGACCCCCAAGATATGGGGCGAGGTGATCGCGACCAACCTCACCTCGTGCTTCAACATGTGCCGTTGCGTCATTGAGACGATGCGCGTGCAGCGTTTCGGTCGGATCGTCAACATCGGCTCGATCAACGGCCAGGCCGGGCAGTACGGACAGGTGAACTACGCCGCCGCCAAGTCGGGGATCCACGGCTTCAACAAGGCGCTGGCGCTCGAAGGAGCGAGCCACGGCATCACGGTGAACGCCATCGCGCCGGGCTACGTCGATACCGACATGGTCGCCGCGGTGCCCCAGCGGGTGCTCGACAAGATCATTGCGACGGTGCCGGTCGGACGTCTCGGGCAGCCCGCGGAGATCGCCCGCGGGGTGGTGTTCCTAGTGGCGGAGGACGCCGCCTTCATCACCGGTGCCACGCTGTCGATCAACGGCGGCCAGCACATGTACTAGGGACGAACGCTTGCCGCGCTGCAGCGCGCCTGTCTGTTGCATTGCAGCGCTTTACGCCAGAGCGAGTCGTCACTATGTTGCATAGCAACATAGTTCATCGCGGAACAGAGGTCATGGTCAAGCAAACCCACACCAATCCCTTCACCGGCTTCGATGCGTTTCGCCCGCTCTTCGACTTCGATCCGTCGAAGTTCGTTTCCGAGTGGGCGCGCGCCGCCACGCAGTATCAGATCCCGGGCATGGCCATGCATGAGCTCATGGACAGCCAGCGCAGGAACCTGGAGGCCATGGCCGCTGCCAACCGTGCCGTCTTCTAAGGCGCGCAGGCGCTGATCCAGCGCCAGGGCGAGATCTACGAGGAGGTCCTGGAGGAGCTGGCGGCGGGGCTGCGCGAGCTCGCCAGCGCCGAGACGCCGCGGGCGGCCAGTGCAAAGCAGATCGAGCGCCTGGAACACTCCGTCAGCAAGGCCCAGGCCAACCTTTCCGAACTGTCCGCGCTCGCCGCCAAGACCGCGACCGAGACCCTCGAGATCGTCAACAAGCGGATGGGTGAGGCCTTCGATGAAGCCGAAGGCGTGCTCGACAAGGCGAAGTCCTAGCCTCCCCGCGTCCACCCCCAAAGCGCGCGCGAGGAAGGCCCTGCTGCTCCGGCGGCGGGGCCCTCCGCGTTCTCGCAGTGCCGCCGATCAGCCCCGCTGCACCGTCGCCTGGCGCGGGAGGCGCCGGCGTTCGCCGCTGAGGAGCGTCCACTCGACGACGCGCTTGGTCACCTTGCCGAGCGCCTCATCGAAGGCGAGCACGACCTCCGGCATCGCCGTCCCCGAGGCCTGAATAGTCGCCTCGAAGGTCTCCGACGCCACGATCTCGCGCCGCGGTTGACGGATGAGCTTGGCGTTCAGGCGCACCCGCACCAGCGGCGCGCGATCCGGGTCGGCATACTCGGCCTGAAACTCGCGCAGGTCCGTTCGCAGCGTGAAATCGGAACGCAGCCCGAAGCCGTCGCGACCGACCGAGACGATCCGCCGGGAGTTCTCGAACGAGTCAACCAGGAGGGTCTGCACCAGGCGCGGCGCCCGCTCGCTCCACCACGCCGAAGCGAAGTACTTGATCTCGACCGGTGTGGTGCGGAGCGCGATACTCTGGCCCGCGAGCCCACCCGGCGCGCTCCGCTCCTCGACGACCAGTTGCCACTCGACCGCGGGCAGCCCGGCACTGAAGGTGGTCTTCGGCGTCAGGGTATAGAAGTCCGGCGGCGGCCCGGCCTCGGGCAGGAGCCCGCCGCACGCCGCGAGCCCGAGCGCCGCCAGCGCGAGCACCGC
>VGEJ01000166.1 GCA_016869335.1 Alphaproteobacteria bacterium
CTGGGAATCCCAGTGCCGCTGTCCCGGGGCCAGGCCAGCTCGACCAGGCGCAGCGCGAGTGCCAGGAAGCAAAGACAGAACACGCCCGCTACCACAGCTAGGCGGCCACGAGCGCGCGACACGCCGACGACGACGATGGGGGTCCGGCGGGTGAGCTGGATGCCCCCCTCCCGGTGGCCGCCGCCCGCCACAAGCCCCATCATGGCTCAAGCCCCGGCGCCGGCCGGTCTTCGGCCAGCAGCGGCGCTTCGGCCGCGGGCACCGGATACGGCAGATCGGCGACCGAGGCGATCATCTGGGGCCCCACCATCGGCACGAGGCCGAGGTGTTTGGCGGTCAAGGACGCGAGGCGCTCGGGCCGGTTGAGGTAGCTCCATTCCGCATCGAGGACACGGATCGCCTCGCCCTCGGCGATGATCGCCTGCTCGAGCGTGGCTATCCGGTCTTCGAGGCGCTGGACCTCCCCCTTCAGGCGGAACACGATCGCGGCGAGGACGGCGACGACCGCGAGCGCACCGAGGGTCCACGGCCGGATCATGCGGCCGCCTCGGCGAGCGGAGCCGCGGCCGCCGTGCGCACGGCGACCCGCAGACGGGCGGAACGGGCGCGTGGGTTGGCTGCGATCTCCTCGGGCCGGGGGCGGATCGCCTTGCCCGATCGCCGGAAGGTCGGGGCCGGCGCGGCTACGGCCGGCAGGGCATGCCGCGATGTCGGCGTGCGAACGGTGCTGCGCTCGACCAGGAAGCGCTTCACGGTGCGATCCTCGAGCGAGTGGAAGGAGATGACGGTGAGGCGACCGCCCGGCTTGAGCAAGCGCTCGGCCGCCGCGAGACCACGATCGAGCTCGCTTTCAGGATCACCCACTTCGCGATTAACGTAGATGCGCAGCGCCTGAAACGTCCGCGTGGCCGGATGACGCCGCCCGTGCTGGCCGATTGTCTCGGCGACCAGTGCGGCAAGCTCGCCCGTGCGGGTGAGCGGCTGCACGGAGCGCGCCGCCACGATGGCCCGCGCCACCGCCAGCGCTCGCGGTTCTTCGCCATAGCGGCGGAGGATGGTGGCAAGCTCGGCCACGTTCGCGGTATTGACGACATCGGCCGCGGTCCGCCCTTCCCGCTCCATGCGCATGTCGAGCGGCCCATCGGACTGGAAGGAGAAGCCGCGCTCGGGATCATCGAGCTGCAGCGATGACACGCCAAGATCGAGCGCGACGCCGTCGACCGTGGCGACGTCGCGGCTCGCGAGCAGGCGATCCATCATGCTGAAGCGGCCGGCGATGACGGCGAGGCGGTCGGGATAGCGCCGCATGAGCTCGGCCCCGCGTGCCACGGCGTCGGGATCGCGATCGATTGCCCACACCCGACACGGGGCGGCGACGAGCAGGGCCTCGGACAGCCCCCCGGCGCCCAAGGTGCCATCGACGAATTCCGCCCCGGCGGCGGGCGCCAGCGCGCTTAAGACCTCCTCGAGCATGACTGGGCGGTGGCCGGACGCCTCCGTCATCGCGCCCCTCCCTCGCCCGTCCGAGGTGCTCCCAGCCGAAGCTGGTCACGCTCGCGTTGGGCGCGCTCGAGGGCGGCGGCGTCGTATTCGCGGAATGCCTCGGGCTCCCAGATCTGAAAAGTCACGCCCAATCCGACGAACGCGACCCGATCGGACAGCTTGGCGTGCGCGATCATCGTTTCGGACAGCACGATGCGCCCTTCGGTATCGAACGGCAGGCGGGCGGTCTTGGCCAGGATCGAGATCGCGAACGCCCCGCGGCGCTCGGAGAACGGGTCGAACTGCTCATCGATGCTCTGCGAAAGGCGCTCGATGCGATCGATGCCACAGCACTCGATGGCCGGAAGAACGAACGAGGAGTAGGCAGCGATGCCATGGAAGGCCTGATCGACGAGCTCGGCGCGGTACTCGGCGGGCACCGAGACGCGGCCCTTCTTGTCCAGTCGGTTGACGAACGTGTTGGTGAAGAGCGGCATATCTCGCCCCAGCCCAGGGCCATTCCCTTGCCCGAACGTCAGAGCCCGCGCTTGGGAGTGCATGGGTTATCATGGTACTACTTGGTGTGTCAATGCGCAGGGTAATCATGACGAGGTAATTGCGGCACATTCTCCGCCGCCGGCCCGTCGCCGTGCCGTGTCCGTTCAGAGCCGCCGACGCGCCAACTCGGCCAGTGCATACGAAGTCTGTGGCGGCATTAGGGCGGGCGCATGTTCCTGTTATGTTCTACAGTTGAGACATGGGCTCGCGTGGAGAGTGCGGAGAGTACGCCAGACGGCCTGTAAGCCGGGTTCTGTCTCCGTCGCGGAGGATGGCCATTCCTCTCGGGACACCCGTTACCGAGTGCCTCTTGCAGCCTACCCGGGCGGCTGAGCCGGAAACGGGCTCCGTCGCGAACGACGCGCCGCCCCTATTTGGCCTTGCTCCCGGTGGGGTTTGCCGTGCCGCCGCCGTTACCGGCGACGCGGTGCGCTCTTACCGCACCCTTTCACCCTTACCCGCTCGCGCGGGCGGTTTGCTTTCTGTGGCACTGTCCCTGGGGTCGCCCCCGCCGGGCATTACCCGGCACCGCGTTTCCGTGGAGCCCGGACTTTCCTCCGACCGCACGCGGCCGGCGGCCATCCGGCCATCTGGCACCTGCGGACATAGGGCCACGTGGCCCGGCGGTCAAGGCAGCGCGCGAAGGAGAGCGGCGAGGCGCTCGCGCGTGCGCCGGTCGGGCTCGCCGTCCCAGCGGTGCGGCGACCAGTGGCGCTGGAAGGCGGCCACGGCCGCGCGGGTGGCCTCATCCAGCACCCCTGAGCGCGGCACCGCGTAGCCGATGCCGGCGAGTGCGGCCTGCACCGCCGCCATGTCGTCCTCGGCCACCGACTCGGCCACCGGCTCAGCCGGCGCATCGCTCGGCCACAGCCCGATCCCCGCTGCGGCGAGCCGCCGCCAGGCGAAACGTTCGCCAGGATCCTGCTTGCGGAGCGGCGCGACGTCCGCGTGCCCGAGCACCCGCTCGCGCGGGATCCGGTGGCGGGCCAGCACCGCCTCCGCCAGCGCGAGCAGTGCCTCCATCTGCGGCTCCGGAAAGTCGCGGTAGCCGAACTCGTGGCCGGGATTGGCGAGCTCGATGCCGATCGAACAGTCGTTGACCCCCTGCTCGCCCCGCCACGACGACGTGCCGGCGTGCCAGGCCCGCTGAGCCTCAGCGACCAGCTGATAGATGCCCCCGTCGTCATCGATCAGATAGTGCGCGCTCACCCGCGCCACCGGATCACGCAGTCGTGCCAGCGCCAGGGCCGCCGTGGGCATGCCCGTGTAGTGGAGCAGCAGGAGATCGATGGCGCGGCCCGCCGGCCGCGCATCGCAGTTGGGCGACGGCCGCGCCCGGATGATCACACGGCGCCCGCGACCAGCGCCGGCCGTAACGGCCGCGACGGCACCGGCGTCTCCACGAGAGCGATGCCGAGGACGCCGAGCCTCAAGCCTGCTCCTTCGCCGCCGCGGCCGACGCGGCGCGGACCGCGCCGCCGCGCTGCGCTGCCCGCAACATGATGTAGCCGACACCGCCGAGCGTCAGACCGCCGCCGAGCAAGAGCTCGGTCGACAGGCCATCGCCCATGAACACGACACCCGCCAAGACGCCGAAAATCGGGCTGAGCAAGCCGATCGGCGACACCAGGCTCACGGGGTAGCGTTGCAGCAGGAAATACCAGATCCCGAGCCCGACGATGGAGGTCCCGACAATGGCGTAGGACAGCGCCCACACGCCGCTCACGGTGGGATGCACGAGTGCCTCCCACTGGCCGTCCTCGAGCACGAGCGAGAACAGTAGAAGCTGTGGTCCGCTCAGCGCGCCCATCCACGCCTGGATCGACCACGTCGAGAGCGCCTTGGCGCGATTGATCAGGGCGCTGCCGCACGCGAACATCGCCGCCGAGACCCCGACCAAGACGACCCCGGCGAGGTGGCTGAAGACGTCGGGATCGAAGCCAATGACGCCGACGCCAGCGAACGCGACCGCGATCGCCGCCGCGCGGCGCCAGCCGATGCGCTCGCCCATGAAGGCAACCCCGAGCAGGGTCGCGAACGGCACGCTGAGCTGGCTGACGATGGCAACGGAGGCGACGTCGCCGCTGAGGTAGAAGCCGGTGTAGAGCATCGCGTAGTGGAGCGCACCCATCGTCAGCGAGATCAGGACCAGCACCCGGAAGTGGCCGCGCGGCCAGCTTAGAAAGCGCGCCAGCAGGAGCGTGATGATGAGCCAGCGCAGCGCCGTGAAGAAGATCGGCGGATAGGCCTCGACGCCGAGCTTCGCGGCAACGTAAGCATAGCCCCACACGGCGTTGGCGAGGATCGCTAGCCCGAGGTGCAGCGGGGTCATAGCGGCGGCGCGTGCGCCAGCCCGGCGGGCGCGCGGCGGGCGGCAACAGCGATGCGGTGGGTCAGGTCAGGCCTCGCGCTTTCGCGATGCGGTCGAACGCGGCGTTGATCGTGGCGAGTTTCTCGTTTGCCAGCGCGACGAACTCCGCCGGCATCCCCGCGGCGATCAACCGGTCCGGGTGGTGTTCACGGATCAGCGCACGGTAGCGTTTCTTGAGTTCGGCGTTGGGTAGTGCCGGGTCCACGCCCAGGATCTGGTAGGGGTCGGCGGAGGCGGCCTCGATGTGGCTCGCCTTGATGCGCTCGTACCCCGCCGCATCGAAGCCGAAGATCGCCGCCACCTCGCGCAGGAAGGCGTCCTCGGCGGGGTGGAGCACGTTGTCGGCCTTGGCGATGTGGAACAGACCGTCGAGCAGATCCTCGAGCACCGCGCTGTTGCCGGCGAACAGCTTGGCGATCTGCCGGGCGTAAGGCTCGAAGCCCTCGGCGTCGCGCCGGGCCCGGTCGAACACCCGGGCGACGTTGCGCATCTCGTCCTGCGGCACGTGGAAGACCTCGCGGAAGGCCGCGACCTCTTCGCGCGTCACGACACCGTCCGCCTTGGCCATCTTGGCACCAAGCACGATCACGCCGATCGTGAAGGCCACCTCCTTGGTGCCATCGGCCGGAGCGGCGGCAGCCTTATCCTCGGCCCGCATCCGATCGACGGCGTGCCCGGCAAGGCCGCCGATCAGCGCCCCGAGCGGTCCACCCAAGGCAAAGCCCGCGGCGCCGCCGAGAATCTTCCCCCAGATGGTCACGGCCGCACCCTAGCGCGCAGCGCTTGCCCGGCCAAGTGAGCACAGGGCGCGGCGAGGCGCGGTTTACCGCCCCCCACGTAGCCGCTAGAGTGGCCACACCTTGACAGCGCCGACCACGGCGCGAGAACTGCGGAGGGAACCCATGGCTATACCGCCGATCGATGCGCACAAGGTCCACTTTTCGGGCGAGAACTCGTTCCTGCGCTTGAAGGCGAGCGCGACCGGGCCCGACACGACGACGTGCTCGCATTGGCGCGCCTACTTCTCGCCGGCGGGCCCCGGCACCGTGCTGTTCGTCGAGTCGGACGCGACCGACCGCAAGGTGAAGATCTACTCGGACAACCCGGGCTTCGCGCGCTGGACCCAGACGCTCGAGGCAGGCATGCGCAAGCAGTTCTCGAATCCGAGCGACCCGATCATCGCCGCCCGCTTCGAGCGCGCAGGCGATCACCGCAGCGTCTACCAGGAGATCGTCGAGTCCGCCGAGGGGCGGGTCGAGCTCACTTGGCGCGACATCCGCGAGCCGTTCTACATCCGCTTCGAGCCCGGCAACCAGATCACCGGCGAGTGGGGCGTGTATAGCTGTCTGATCCCGGCCTGGGACTGCACGCTCTACGTCAACGGCCGGGTCGCGACGGGCAAGGTGTTCGGCGAAGACATCGCGGGGCACCCGAGCAGCATCTCGTGCCTGGCCTGGGGCGAGAGCTGGCTCAAGGGCCCGCGCCCCTAGCGTCCGCAGTTCGGCGCGACCTGGCGGATCATGGAGCAGTCGGCGATCGAGCGTGCGGCGGCCTATTTCGGCGCCGCGCGCCGCAGCGGTCGCGTCGTCGAGAGGCCGCCCGCCGATCTCGCGCCGGGAAGCGAGGGCGAGGCCTACGCCATCCAGGCGGCGCTCCATCGCTGGTTTGCCGCCAACGGCGAAGGCGATCAGCTCGGCCACAAGATCGGCTGCACGACGGCGGTGCAGCAGCAGTATCTGAACATCGCGCGGCCGTGCGGCGGGGGCATGTTGCGGGCCAACGCGTTCCACGGCGGGGCGACCATTCCGCTGGCGGAGCTCCGTCGCCCGGGC
>VGEJ01000167.1 GCA_016869335.1 Alphaproteobacteria bacterium
TGGGCGTATCTCGGCCGGGCAGACGAGCGGCGCAAGGTGCGCGATCTCGGCCGTCTCAACACGATCCTTGCCGCCCTCGGCAGCCGCCCCGTGGCGCCGGCGGCCCTCGCCGAGACGCGCGCGATCGATCACAAGACAGACGCGCTGGTGGCCGCGGCGGCGCTGCGTACACTGGCGCCGCGCGGCGAGACCTGGCGCCCGCCCGCTCTGTCACCCGAGACGCGGCGGCGCGAGGGCTGGATATTCGGGGTCGACTGAGGGCGGTATGCAGGTCGTGATCGCGGTCGCGGTCGGCGGGGCGCTCGGGTCGCTCGCCCGCTACTTCCTCGCCACCTGGGTCGCCCGGTGGCTCGGCTCAGGCTTTCCTTTCGGCACTCTGGCGGTCAATGTACTCGGCTCGTTCGTCATGGGCGTGCTGGTCGAGCTGATGGCGCTGAGATGGGGCGTCGGTCCCGTCGTCCGGGCGTTCATGACCGTAGGATTCCTCGGCGGCTTCACCACCTTCTCGGCGTTCTCGCTGGACGTGGCCCTGCTCGTGGGGCGCGGCACGCCGGCTCTGGCCGCCGGCTACGTCGCGGCCTCGGTGGTGGCCTCGATCGCCGGCCTGTTCGCCGGCATCCTGCTCCTGCGCGCGGTCCTGGCATGAGCCGCGCCGCGCTCCATCCGGTGCGGCCAGATGAGGCCGGCCTTCGTCTCGATCGCTGGTTCAAGCGTCACTACCCGCACCTCACCCATGCATGGCTGTCCCGCCTGGTGCGCACCGGGCAGGTGCGGATCGACGGCGCGCGCGCCGCTACCGGGCAGCGGTTGGCGGCCGGACAGCAGATCCGGGTGCC
This sequence comes from Alphaproteobacteria bacterium, assembly GCA_016869335.1. Classification (GTDB taxonomy): domain Bacteria; phylum Pseudomonadota; class Alphaproteobacteria; order VGEJ01; family VGEJ01; genus VGEJ01. Next base: position 837 of record VGEJ01000167.1, read on the forward strand.
GCCGCACCGGGTGCCGCCGCTCGACCAGGCGCCGGCGCCGCCGCGCGCCGAGGAGCCGTGCACCGTGGGCGAGGGCCAAGCGCGTGTCCTGCGCGCCCGCCTGCTGCACCGCGATGCAGCGGTTCTGGTGCTCGACAAGCCGAGCGGCTTGGCGGTGCAGGGCGGGACCAAGACGGAGCACCATCTCGACGCCATGCTCGATGCGCTGCGCTTCGAGGCGGCCGAGCGGCCACGCCTCGTCCATCGCCTGGATCGCGATACGAGCGGGGTCCTGGTCCTTGGTCGAACGGCGACCGCCGCGGCGCGCCTGGCTGAAGCGTTCCGCCGCAAGGATGCGCTGAAGCTCTACTGGGCGATCGTGGTCGGAGTGCCCGAGCCGCGCGAGGGCCGCATCGACCTGCCCCTGAGCAAACGCGGGGGCGCCCGCGGCGAGCGCACCGTCGTCGATGAGCAGGGCAAGAGCGCCCGCACCGACTACCGCGTGATCGACGCAGCGGGAAGCCGGGTCGCATGGGTGGCGTTGTGGCCGCGCACCGGGCGCACGCATCAGATTCGCGCCCATCTCGCCGCCCTCGGCACGCCCATCCTGGGCGATGGCAAGTACGGCGGCCGCGCCGCGCTGTTGCCCGGTGACATCGCCGCACCTGGGCTCCACCTCCACGCCCGGGCGATCGATCTGCCGCAACCGAGCGGTGGTAGGCTGCGTGTCGTGGCGCCGCTGCCCGAGCACATGCGGCGGACCTTCGCACGGCTCGGCTTCGAAGAGGCGCTTGGCCGCGAGCCGATGGCGACGGCGCCATGAGCCGGCATCCAGCGCCCATCCTGCCCGAGACAAAGCTGGTGGTATTCGACTGCGACGGCACGCTGGTCGACAGCGCGCATCTCATCGTGGCGGCGATGCGCTCTGCGCTGGCCCAATGCGGGATCACCGAGGTGGGGGGCGAGGCGGTCCGCCGCATCATCGGGCTGTCCCTGAACGAGGCCGTCGGCGCGCTCCTGCCAGCCACGATGGAGGCCGCGCGCGATGTCGCGGTGAGCCACTACCGCGACGCGTACCGTGCGCTAGCCGCCCGCCCCGACCTCCGCCCGCCCTTGTTTCCCGGCGTGCGAGCGATGCTCGAGACCCTCGCCGCCGGCGACTGCCTCCTCGGTATCGCCACCGGCAAGTCGGCTCAGGGCATGCGGCGGACGTTGCAGGAGCACGATCTCGGCCACCTCTTCGCGACCGTGCGGACAGCCGATGACGGCCCCGGCAAGCCGCATCCGACCATGCTGCGCCGGGCGATGGACGAGGCCGGCGTCGAACCGGCTGAGACCGTGCTGATCGGCGACACCACGTTTGACGTCACGATGGCCCGGGCGGCGGGTGCGACCGCGGTCGGCGTGGCGTGGGGCTACCATCCGGCAACGGAGCTCGCCGCGGCCGGCGCTCTGCACATCGTTCAGTCCTGTGCGGAGGTCGCACCGCTCGTGCTCGCCCGTCGCGGGGACCCGTGGCGGGCAGTCGATTCCTGACCGCCGGGATGACCGGGCGGCGGGCCAAGCGCTTCTACCATGCGGTTGCGACGGCTGTCGTGGCAGGCGAACACGTCGTCACGCTCGATGGTCGCCCCGCGCTCACCCCGGAGCGGCGCCAGCTCGCCTTGCCGACGGCGGCGGCCGCAGCGGCAGTCGCCGCCGAGTGGCAGGCACAGGAAGCGTCGATCGATCCGGGCGCGATGCCGCTGTCGCAGCTCGCCTGCATTGCCATCGACCGGGTCGCACCGCGCCGCGCCGCGGTGATTGCCGAAATCGTGCGCTACGCCGAGAGCGATCTCCTGTGCTACCGCGCCTGCGGCCCGCCTGAGCTTGTCGCACGCCAGGAGCGCCATTGGCAGCCGTTGGCAAGCTGGTTCGGGGCGCGTTTTGGGGCGCTGCTGCGGGTCACCCTCGGCGTCGTTCCGGTCGGCCAGGACCCGGCCGTCGAGCGGGCCGTCGCGCGGGCATTGGCCGACACGACGGACTACGCGCTGGCGGCGCTGTACCGGGCGACCACGGCCAGCGGCTCGGCCGTTCTGGCGCTCGCCCTGGCCGAGGGCCGGGTAGATGCCGCGGAGGCGTGGACTGCAAGCCGGGTCGATGAGTCCTTCCAGGCCGAGTGCAGCGGTCACGACGCGGAAGCGGAAACGCGCGCTCGGCTTATGTGTGCGGATTTGGCCGCGGCCCAGCGGTTCCTCGAACTCTTGCGCCCCTGAGCCGCCCGTTGCGGGCTCCGGGCCGGCGGCTATGATGAGGCGCGGCGATCGCGGCAGGGGCAAGATGGAAGACATCATCCGGGAACTCGAGCGTAAACGCGAGCAGGCTCGCCTCGGCGGCGGCGCCCGGCGCATCGAGGCGCAGCACCGCAAGGGCCGGCTGACGGCGCGCGAGCGACTTGAAGTGCTGCTCGACCCAGGCTCGTTCGAGGAGTTCGACATGTTCGTCGAACACCGCTGTACCGACTTCGGCATGGGCGAGCAGCGCATCCCGGGCGATGGCGTCGTCACCGGGCATGGGGCCATCAACGGCCGCCTGGTGTTCGTCTTCAGCCAGGATTTCACGGTGTTTGGCGGCAGCCTGTCCGAGGCCCATGCCGAGAAGATCTGCAAGGTGATGGATCACGCCATGCGCGTGGGGGCCCCGGTCATCGGGCTCAACGACTCGGGCGGCGCGCGCATCCAGGAGGGCGTCGCCTCGCTCGCCGGCTATGCCGAGGTGTTCCAGCGCAACGTGCTGGCGTCCGGCGTCATCCCGCAGATCTCGGTGATCATGGGTCCGTGCGCCGGCGGGGCCGTGTACTCGCCGGCCATGACCGACTTCATCTTCATGGTCAAGGACTCGTCTTACATGTTCGTCACCGGACCGGACGTGGTGAAGACCGTCACCCGCGAGAGCGTGACGCACGAGGACCTGGGCGGCGCGCTTGCCCATACGACGAAATCATCGGTCGCCGATCTGGCATTTACCGACGATGTCGAGGCGTTGATTCAGATCCGCCGGTTCGTCGACTTCCTGCCGGCATCGAACCGCGTCAAGCCGCCGCAGCGCGCGACCGCCGACCCGATCGACCGCGAGGAGCCCGCGCTCGACCGCCTGATTCCCGACACCCCGACCAAGCCCTATGACATGATCGAGCTTATCGAGAAGGTCGTGGACGAGGGCGATTTCTTCGAGCTGCAACAGGCCTTCGCCCGCAACATCATCGTCGGGTTCGCCCGCATGGGCGGCCTGTCCATCGGGATCGTCGCCAACCAGCCGATGGTGCTGGCGGGCTGCCTCGACATCGATTCATCCCGCAAGGCGGCGCGTTTCGTCCGCTTCTGCGATTGCTTCAACATCCCGATCCTGACCTTCGTGGACGTGCCGGGTTTCCTCCCCGGCACGGCGCAGGAGCACGGCGGGATCATCAAGCACGGCGCCAAGCTGCTGTTTGCCTTTGCCGAGGCAACGGTGCCCAAGGTTACGGTGATCACCCGCAAGGCCTACGGCGGGGCCTACGATGTCATGAGCTCGAAGCACTTGCGGGGCGACCTCAACTATGCGTGGCCGACGGCCGAGATCGCGGTGATGGGACCCAAGGGCGCGGTCGAGATCATCTTCCGTGGCGAGATCGGCGATGCCGCCAGGATCGAGGCGCGGACGCAAGACTATCGCGCCCGCTTCGCCAGCCCCTTCATCGCCGGCCACCGCGGTTTCATCGACGATGTGATCATGCCGCGGGCGACCCGCGCTCGCATCTGCCGGGCGCTCGCCATGCTACGCGACAAGCGGCTTGAGAATCCCTGGAAGAAGCACGCGAACATCCCGCTCTGAGCCGGCATGTTCTCGAAGCTCCTTGTCGCCAACCGCGGCGAGATCGCGTGCCGCATCATGCGGACGGCGCGCCGGCTCGGCATCCGCACCGTGGCGGTGTACTCCGAGGCGGATGCCGGCGCACTCCATGTGCGCGCGGCGGATGAGGCGGTCGCCATCGGCGCAGCGCCGGCGGCGCAGAGCTACCTGGCAATCACGCGCATCGTGGAAGCGGCGCGGGCCTCCGGCGCCGAGGCGGTGCACCCCGGCTACGGCTTCCTGTCCGAGAACCCGGCCTTCGTCGAGGCGATCGAGCGCGCGGGGCTCGTCTTTATCGGGCCGAGCGCGGCCGCGATCGCCGCGATGGGCGACAAGATCGCCGCCAAGAAGCTCGCCGAAGGCGCGGGCATCAACTCGATTCCGGCCCACCTGGAGCCGCTGAGCGACGCCGAGCATGCAGCAGCGGTCGCCGCCGCCATCGGCTATCCGGTGATGATCAAGGCGGCGGCGGGCGGCGGCGGCAAGGGCATGCGAGTGGCACTCTCGGCGGAGCAGGTCAAAGAAGGCTTCGCCCGGGCCCAGAGCGAGGCACAATCGAGCTTCGGCGACCCGCGCGTGTTCATCGAGCGCTTCATCGCCGAGCCGCGGCACATCGAGATCCAGATCCTGGCCGACGCGCACGGCAACATCGTGCATCTTGGCGAGCGCGAGTGCTCGATCCAGCGCCGGCACCAGAAGGTCATCGAGGAGGCGCCGAGCCCGGTGGTCGATGACGCCATGCGCGCCGCCATGGGCGCCCAGGCAGTGGCGCTCGCCGGGGCGGTCGGCTATCGCTCGGCGGGCACGGTGGAGTTCATCGTCGATCGCGAGCGCCGGTTCTACTTCCTCGAGATGAACACCCGCCTACAGGTCGAGCATCCGGTGACCGAGCTCGTCACGGGTCTCGACCTCGTCGAGCAGATGATCCGCGTTGCGGCCGGTGAACACCTGACGCTGCGCCAGGATCAGGTCATGCTGCGCGGCGCCGCGATCGAAGCGCGGGTCTATGCGGAGGACCCGGTGCGCGGGTTCCTGCCGGCGACCGGCCGGCTGCGCCGGTTCCGACCACCGCCCGCCAGCGACGCGATCCGGCTCGATGCTGGTGCCGAGGAGGGCGACGAGATATCGGTTCACTACGACCCGATGATCGCCAAGCTGTGCGCCCACGGCGCGACCCGCGCCGCCGCCATCGCCGCCCTCGAGCGCGCGCTCGATCGCTTCGTCATCCGCGGGGTCGAGCACAATGTCGGCTTTCTCCGCGCCGTGGTGAGCCGGCCGCGGTTTCACGCCGGCGCGCTCAGCACCGATTTCATCGCCGAGGAGTTCCCGGACGGCTTCTGGCTGGACACGCTCGATCCCGGCACGCGCGAGCGGCTGATCGCCGTCGCCGCGGTGGCTCAGCATCAGGAGGCGGCGCGGGCGGCCGGCCTGGCGCCCGCGGCGCGGGCGAGCGCCTGGGTGGCGACCGTGGCCGGCGCGGACGTCGCGGTCGAGGTGATCCACGGCGATGCGGGATCGCGGGTCCGGATCGCGGGCCGCAGCCATAGTGTCGCCACCG
>VGEJ01000168.1 GCA_016869335.1 Alphaproteobacteria bacterium
CGGCGGTCCGTTGCATAAACGGGCGGGCGAACTGCCAAGCCACGGCCGCCACCGCGACCAGCGCCGCCACCACCACTACCGCGACGATTATCCTTCGCCCGCCCATGTCTATCCCTTGTTCGCCGACTCGTTCTGCGTCACCCTCAACCCATGCTCCTGAACGAGCGGCTCGCCCACCAAGGTTGATTCCTGTTCCGCTGGCGCGGGCTTTTGCCGCTCGTGCTGCTGCCCCTCGCGGTGCCAGCCCTCTGCGAGAGGGGGCGTTCGAGCTGCAGGTGGGCCCCGCGGCCGATGATGCGCGGACGTGCCTCTGCATGGCGCTGTCGTTCGGTGGGCTCGCGGTGCGCTGGGCGACTGTCGGATTCGTGCCGGCCGGAACCTCGGGGCGCAACACCTTGGCGCAGCGCGCCGCGACCCTCAATACCACGGGCCTGTACTCGTTGGTGAGCAATCCGCTCTACCTCGGGAATCCGCTGGCATTGCTCGGGCTCGTGCTGGCGGTAGAGGTCTGGTGGTTCGTGCTAGTGGTCGCGCTCGTGTGCTGGCTCCATATTGAGCTTGTTGTCGCGGCGGAAGAGGTGTTTCTGGCGCAGCGGTTCGACGATGCCTATGCGCGCTGGGCGATGCAAACGTCTGCGCTCCTGCGTGCGCTCCGGCGCTGGCGCCGGCCCGAGGCGAGGTTCTCGCTCCGCACGGTGCTGCGGCGGGAATACAATGGCGTCCTCGCCGTTGCAGCGGCGTTTCTGACGCTCGAGGTCATACTCGATCTGGTGATCGAGCACGAATAGTTTGGGGCGTGGGTGCGCGAGGATCGCGCCTGGCTTTGGCTGTTTGCGGGCGCGGCACTGCTCTTCCTCGTTCTCCGTACCCTCAAGCGCCAAACCCGGCTGCTGCGAGTCGCGGGCCGCTAGCTCGGTTTCGGCTCGTCGGCTGCCAGCACCAGCAGCAGGTCCTTGGTATCGACGCGCGTCCCGGCGGGCGTGACGATCTCCGCGACTCTGCCGCTGACCTCGGCGTAGAGCGCGGTCTCCATCTTCATCGCTTCGATGGTCAACAGCCGGTCACCGGCGCGCACCCGATCACCCTGGGCGACGGCAAGGCTCACTATCAACCCCGGCATCGACGCGGCGACGTGGGCACGGTTGCCGTCCTCCGCCTTGCGGTGGGGGCGGGTCTTGGCGGCGAGGCGGCGATCCTGCACGCGCACGGTCCGCGGTTGCCCGTTGAGCTCGAAGAACACGCTGCGCTGGCCTTCGTCGTTGGGCTCACCGACCGCGAGGCAGCGCACGATGAGGGCCTTGCCGCGCTCGATGTGGATGGTCAGTTCCTCGTTAACATCGATTCCATAGAAGAAGGCCATGGTCGGCAGCGCGCTGACGTCGCCGTGCGCCCGACGGTAGAGCGCGTAGTCAACGAACACCTTGGGATACAGCAGGTAAGAGGCGAGCTCGCGGTCGCTGACCTGGCGGTGGACGCGCTGCTCCGCTTCCGCCCGTTTGGCCGCCAGATCGACCGCCGGCAGCACTGCGCCCGGCCGCACCGTCAGCGCGGCCTGTCCCTTCAACACCTTGCGCTGCAACGCCTGCGGGAAGCCGCCATGGGGCTGCCCGATCTCGCCGCGAAAGAACTCGACCACCGACTGGGGGAAGGCGATGTCGCGCGCGGGGTCCAGGACATCGGCGGCGCTCAGCTCGTTGGTGACCATGTAGATCGCCATGTCGCCCACGACCTTGGAGGTCGGAGTCACCTTGACGACGTTGCCGAACAGCCGGTTCACCTCGGCGTAGGCGCGGGCCACCTCGTGCCAGCGCGAGTCATCGACGCCGACGGCGCGCGCCTGTTCGCGGAGGTTGGTGTACTGCCCGCCCGGCATCGCGTGTTCGTAGACCTCGGCCATGCCCGAGCGCAGATCGCTCTCGAACGCGCGGTAGTAGCGGCGCACGCCTTCCCAATAGGTGGCCGCCGCGCGCAGGGTCTCGCGCTCGAGGCCCGGATCGCGATCGCCGCCGCGCAGGGCCTCGACGAGCGCGCCCAGGTTCGGCTGCGAGGTGAGCCCGCTCATGGCATCCATCGCCGCATCGACGATGTCGGCGCCCGCGGCGATGGCCGCCAGCGCGCTGGCACCGCCGAGGCCGGTGGTGTCGTGGGTGTGGAAATGCACCGGCAGGCCGACCTCGCGACGGAGCGCCCCCACCAGCGTCGCCGCCGCGCGCGGCTTGATCACGCCGGCCATGTCCTTGACCGCGATCATGTGGGCACCTGCCGCCTTGAGCGCATCGGCGAGCCGCAGATAGTAATCGAGCGTGTACTTGGCCTCGGCCGGATCGCTCAAGTCGCCCGAATAGCAGATGGCGGCCTCGCACAGTGCACCCGTCTCGAGCACAGCGTCCATCGCGACGCGCATGTTCTCGACCCAGTTCAGCGAGTCGAAGATGCGGAAGACGTCGATCCCGGCCTCGGCCGCGAGTTTCACGAAGTAGCGGACGACGTTGTCGGGGTAGTTGCTGTAGCCGACCGCGTTGGCACCCCGAAGAAGCATCTGCAGCAGGATGTTCGGCACGCGCTCACGCAGCCCGGCGAGCCGCTCCCACGGGTCCTCCCGGAGAAAGCGCATCGCGACATCGAACGTCGCCCCGCCCCAGCACTCGAGCGAGAACAGGCCGGCGAGCTGCTCGGCGTATGCTGGTCCCGCCTCGAGCAGGTCATAGCTGCGAACGCGAGTCGCCAGCAGCGACTGCGGCGCGTCGCGAAAGGTCGTGTCGGTGATCAGCACGCGCGGCTCGTGCCACACGCGCTTGGCGACGCCGTCCGCGCCGAGCCGCTGGTACGCTTGGCGCCAACCCTCGGGTGCGCCGCCGGCGAGCCGCCGCGGCCATACCGCGCGTACGGCCGAGTCCGCGCGCGGCCGGCCGCGAACCTCGGGATTGCCGTTGACCATGACCTCGCCGAGGAAGGTGAGAAGGCGCGTCGCCCGATCGCGGCGGGGCGCGAACTTGAACAGCTCCGGAGTATCGTCGATGAACCGGGTGGTGTAGTCGCCCGCAAGGAATCGCGGGTGGCCGATCAGCGCCTCGAGGAACGGCAGGTTGGTCTTCACGCCGCGGATGCGGAACTCGCGCAATGCACGGTTCATGCGGCGCATCGCCTCATCGGCCGTGGGCGCCCACGCCGTCACCTTCTCGAGCAGCGAGTCGTAGTAGGGCGTGATGATGGCGCCCGAATACGCAGTACCGCCATCGAGGCGGATGCCGAACCCCATCGCGCCGCGGTAGGCCGTGATGCGGCCATAGTCGGGGATGAACTGGTTCTCGGGGTCTTCGCTGGTGATGCGGCACTGCAGGGCGTGACCGTTGAGGCGGATGTCGCCTTGCGCCGGCAGGCCGAGCTCGCCGATCCGGGCGCCTTCGGCCACCCGGATCTGCGCCTTGACCAGATCGATCCCCGTGACCTGCTCGGTGACCGTGTGCTCGACCTGAATACGGGGATTGACCTCGATGAAATAGAAGCGGCCGCTCGCCCGATCCATCAGGAACTCGACTGTCCCCGCGCCGACGTACCCGGCGGCGCGGGCGAGCCGCAGCGCCGCCTCGCACAGGGCCGTTCGGGCCGCCTCGTCGAGATAGATGGCGGGGGCTCGCTCGACCACTTTCTGATGGCGGCGCTGCATGGTGCAGTCGCGCTCGTAAAGGTGAACGACGGTGCCATGGGCATCGCCGAGGATCTGGACCTCGACATGGCGCGCCTCCTCGACCAGTTTCTCGAGGTAGACCTCGTCCTCGCCGAACGCGGCCTTGGCCTCGCGCCGGCCCGCGGCGACGTGCTCAAGCAAGTCGTGGGGCGCCCGGATGACCCGCATGCCGCGCCCGCCGCCGCCCCAACTTGCCTTGAGCATGAGCGGATAACCGATCGCCGCGGCGATGGCGCCAAGCCCCTCGTCGGACACCGGCAGCGGGCCACTCGCCGGCATCACCGCGAGGCCCGCCTCCTCGGCCAGCGCGCGGGCGGAGATCTTGTTGCCGAGCCGGCGCATCACCGCCGGCGCCGGCCCGATGAAGGTCAATCCGGCGGCGGCGCAGTCCTCAGCGAACTCGGGGTCCTCCGCCTGGAAGCCGTAGCCGGGATGCACAGCATCGACCCCGGCCTCGCGGGCGATGCGGATCATGTCGGCGCTTGCCATGTAGGCCTGAACCGGCCCAAGTCCCGCGCCGACGAGGTAGCTCTCGTCGGACTTGAAGCGGTGCAGGGCGAAGCGATCCTCGCGCGAGTAGACGGTGACGGTGCGCAGGCCGAGCTCGGTTGCGGCGCGGCAAATGCGGATGGCGATCTCGCCGCGGTTGGCAACCAGCAGCTTGCGAATCCGCCGGTGGGCGGGAGCGGATCTGTCGCTCACGCGCCGGCGCTTGACCTGGGCCATAGGTGCCCGCGGCCCCGAGATGCCAGGATCCCCTCATCCGCGGGAATCGCCGGTGATAAATTCGGTAGTGGAGCCCCGGGGCATGTAGTAGCTTCCTCTCCAAGCTGTTCGGGCGTTGGGTCGACCGACTCAGCATCGGATGGCGATAGAGGGAGGTAAAAGAGCATGAAGGCGACTCGTCGTAAGTTTGTGGCTGGGGCCGCGGCCGGTGCGGCGGCAATGTTCCTCGGCGGCAAGGCACCGTACTACAAGCGCGCGCTGGGCCAAGGCAAGAAGCACGTCGTGTGGGGCCAGACCGAGCCCCTGACATCGAGCTGGGATCCGAGCTCGCACACGATTCTTGCCCAGATCTACTTCGACTTCGATGTCTTCGGTCAGCTCATCCGCACGCCGATGCGGCCCGACAACCCGGACGAGATCATCTTCGAGCTCGCCACCGGCCAGAAGATCATCGACGAGAAGACAATCGAGTACACACTGCGCCAGGGCGTCAAGTTCCACAACGGACAGCCGTTCACCGCGCACGATGTGAAGGCGACGTTCGAGTATGCCTCTGACCCCAGCCGCCCGGCCGGCACTTGGTACCCCGGCAAGGCTGAGTGCGAGGTGGTCGACGACTACACCGTGCGCGTCCGCGGCGCCGAGGGCAAGTACCCCGGCTCGCTCTTCTACTTCCTCGCCGGATTCCTGCCGATCCTCTCTGCCGACGACATCAAGAGCGGGGCGATCCAGAGCTTCCCGAACGGCTGTGGCGCCTACAAGTTCAAGAGCCGCGAGGGCGACACCACGATCCTAGAAGCGAACGAGGATTACATTCTCGGCGCGCCCCAGATCAAAGAGGTCGTCTATCAATTCATTGCCGACCCCAACACCCGCCTCCTCAGCCTCCTGAACGGCGAGCTCGACATCATCGAGCGCGTCGAGCCGGAGCAATACGAGACGCTGCAAAAGGAGAAGGTCGTCACCTCGCGCACGATCTCGACCGAGAACAAGTACCTGCACTTCCGCTGCCATAAGCCGCCGTTCGATGACGTGCGGCTGCGCCACGCGGCCGCGCACGCGATCGACCGCGAGCAGGTCCTCGAGGTCATGGGGCCGGCCGGCCACAAGTCGGTCGGGCAGCTCTCGCCGGTGAAGTTCGGCTACACCGACACGATCCCGGGGTCACCCGAGTACGACCCCGAGAAGTGCCAGGCCCTGTTGGCCGAGGCCGGCTTCCCCAAGGGCGAAGGCCTGCCGAAGATCGAGTATCTGACCTCGACCGGGTTCTATCCGAAGACGAAGGAGTACGGCGAGGTGATCACGGCCCTGCTCCAGGAGCAGGGCTTCCCCGTCGAACTCACCGTCATGGAGGTGGGCGCCTGGATCGAGCGGGTGTTGAGCCGCGAAGAGACGGCACCGCAGCTCGCCGACACGGGGTGGATGACGGGCTCGCCCGAGCCCAACCTGGTAGTGCGGCCGATGTGGCACTCGGACGGGCTGATCCTGACCAACTGCGGCAGCCCCGACGTCGATGCGGCGATCGAGAAGCAGCAGGGCGTCACCGACACCGAGGCGCGGCGGAAATCGATCCAGACCGAGCTCATGCCGGCCCTTGCCAAGCACCTGCCGAGCTTCGGCTTGTTCACCTCCGTGCTGATCCACGCCCACAATCCCGCCATCGAGGGGATCGTGTTCTACCCGAACGGTCCGGTCGACAAGCACCTGGCCGTGCTGAAGGCCTGATCATCGGAGGGGCCCCGCCGGCGCTGGGCCCCTCCCTCAGGTCCGCATCGTCGCGCAGTTGCCATGGCATTCGTCCTCACATTTC
>VGEJ01000169.1 GCA_016869335.1 Alphaproteobacteria bacterium
GGCGCCGCGCAGGTAGCGCGTGGTGGAATGGAAGCCTTCGGGCCGGGCATTCATCGCGGATCCGATTTGGCGCCTGCGGGACGGCGTGGCCTCCGCGTCCTAACCCACGGCCGGCGCGCTGGCAAGCGGCGCGCGCCGACGCCATGCTAAGTCCGCCCGCAGGCGCGCCCGCACCTGTCGGGGCTTGCCCGGCCTGCTATCACCCCAACGCCAGCTTTTTCGCCGATCAGCGCGGCTACCGGTTCGTCCGCTGCGCCGCCTGCGGCACCGTATTCCTCGATCCGCTGCCGGAGCCGGGTGAGCAGGCGGCACTGCACCACGATTCGTTCCATGGTGCGACGACCAGCTATTTCGCCAAGGTCGAGAAGAAGCTGCGGCGCTGCCGCGGTCGCATGCTCCAACTCCGCCGCCACGTCGCCCGTGGCGCGTTTCTCGATGTCGGTTGCTCCGGCGGCTTCATGGTCGAGGCCGCGCGCGAGGCTGGCTTCGCGGCCAGCGGCGTCGATGTCGATCCCGTCGCCCTGGCGTACGCGCGGCGGCGGTTTCCCGAGAATAGCTACTACGACGAACCGCTGGCGGCGCTGGCGCGCCGTGGCCTCCGTTTCGATCTGGTCGCCTGTTCCGAGGTCATCGAGCACGTTCCCGCGCTCGATGACTTCGTCGCCGGGCTCGCCGCGGTGGTGCGGCCCGGCGGCTACCTGTTCGTGACCACCCCCGATATCACCCACTGGCGCCGCCCCGCGCTGGAACGCTGGGACGCCTTCTGCCCGCCCGCGCACTGCGTGTTTCTGACGCCCGGCAGCCTGCGCCTAGTCCTTTCGCGCCACGGCTTCGCGGTCGGCCGGCGCCGACTCGCCCTTAAACCGGGCATCAAAGTCGTGGCGTGCCGCACCGCCGCTTAGGGGATACCCCAACGCGAACGTACGTAACTCCCAGGGCGCGTGGGCCGCGCGGCTGTTGCGGAGCGCGCGAATTGTTGACATAGTAAGTCCAAGCAAACTGCCACCGCACGGGTCAACGGGCGGGAGGGGAGGCGCCGTTCCAAGGCTCAACGTCCGTTGTGGACGGCAGGTAGCGACACTCGTCCGCAAGACGCGGCATCGCGTTGGAATACTGTCAGGGAGGGGCACATGAGCGTTCAACAGGGGCATGATCCGCGTCAGGCGGTCGAGCCGAAGTGGGATCCAGTAAACGGCCCAGTCAAGCCGGTTCAGACCCGTCGCGGGTTCATGTCGACGGCGGGTGCCGTGGCGGTCGGGTTGATGGGGGCCACCGGCGCGACGACGCTGGCGGCGCTCAACAACGGCGCCAAGGCACAAGGTAAGCCGATCCCGCTGGGCAGCATGCTGCCGTTCACCGGCTGGGGTGCGGCGGACGCCAAGGCATTCAAGGCCGGCATCGACCTCGCGGTCGAGGAGATCAACGCGCTCGGCGGCATTCTCGGCCGTCCCATCGAGGTGTTCTACGAAGATACCAAGGACATCACGGCCGAAACGGTGACGACCGCGGCGCGCCGCCTGATCGATCGCCACGCCGTCCACGCGATCATCAACGGCTACAATTCGCCCTCGCTCCGCGCAGAGTACGACACGATCGCGGACGCCGGCGTTCCCTACATTCACGACAACACGGACTTCGGCCACCAGAAGGTGATCGCCGACAACCCCGACAAGTACTGGAGCATCTTCCAGGATGATCCGTCCGAGTACTACTATGGGCCCGGCCTGATCCACTTCCTGGATTGGCTCGAGAAGACGGGCAAGTGGACACGACCCAACAATAGCTTCGCGCTGTTCTCGGGCTCGATCAACTACGCCACCGTGATTGCCAACGGCATCCGCGAGACCGCGCCCAAATTCGGCTGGGAGCTCGCGATCGACGACACCGTGATCCAGCCGGTGCAGGACTGGGGCCCCTCACTGGTTAAGGTGCGCGACATCAAGCCGGCGATCGTTGCAACCACCCATGGCATCCCGGAGGATCAGACCGGGCTGGTTCTGCAATTCGCCGAGAACCCGACACAGAGTCTTCTCTACGTCCAGTACGCGCTGCAACTGCGCTCGTTCCTCGACATCACCAAGAAGACCTCCGAGGGCGTGTTCTGCTCGACCACCATCGGCACGCTGCAGGACGCCATCGGCAAGGCGTTCGCCACCAAGATCGTCGAGAAGTATGGGCGCGACGCGACCCCTGCGGTGGGCGGCCAGACCTACGACTCGATCTACACCTGGGCCATCGCCGCGGCGCGTGCCAACGGCACCGGCGAGCCTTATGACGGTGTCGAGCAGAACAAGAAGGTCTGCGCGTTCCTTAACAACCAGATCTACCGCGGCGTTGTGGGCACCATCCGCTTTCTCCCGGGCGTGCAGGCGGCGACGCCGTATCCGGCCGAGACGCCGGACTCGAGCCTCGGCATGCCGACTCACATCATGCAGAGCCAGAAGTGGGAAGACGACGTCGTCCTGATCGCGCCGTCACCTTATCAGACGGCCGACTGGATGACGCCGCCGTGGCTCAAGGCCTAGCGGCCCGCTGCGTTCCAGAACCGTTCTCTGGTCGGCTTCAGCCCAGAGAACGCCGCCGCTGGTCTTGAATGGCTGATACGAGAGAGCCGCTGCTGGCGTGCCGAGGTGTGTTCAAGCACTTCGGCGCGCTGGCGGCGGTTAACAACTTCGACCTCGACGTGCTGCCCGGCGATGTCCTGGGCATCGGTGGGCCGAACGGCGCGGGCAAGACGACGTTTCTCGACGTCATCTCCGGCATCAATCCCGCCACCGACGGCCGGATCAGGTTCGGCGGCGCCGACATCCGGCAGCAGTCGCCCGAACAGATATGTCACGCCGGCATCGCGCGCACCTATCAGCTCAACGCGGTCTTCGACACGCTGACGATCCGCGAGAACGTGCTGGTCGGGGCGGCGTTCGGCCGCGGCGATCGCGGCGTCTTTCCGCGCATGCGCTTCTCGCGCGAGATGCGCGCGCGCGTCGATCGCGCGCTCGCCCTGACGGGACTGGAGGATCGCCAGCATCTGAACGCGCGCGAACTCCCGGTGCTAGACCGCAAGCTGCTGATGTTGGCGGGGGCCTTGGCGACCGAGCCCAAGCTCTTGCTGGTCGATGAGCCGGTCGGCGGTCTCAACCCGCACGAAATCGACCAGGTCATGGAGATCATGTCCGGCCTCACCCGCGAGGGCATGACGATCATCCTGATCGAGCACGTCATGCGCTTCCTGCTGGCGCTCTCCAAGCGCGTGGTAATCATGCATCACGGCGAGAAGATCTATGAGGGCGTCCCGACCGGCCTGTTGCAGGACGAGCGTGTGGTCGAGGTCTATCTCGGCGAGGGCACCGCCGCCCGCCTGCGCCATCTGATGGGCGGGAGCGCCGCGCATGGCTGAGGCGCTGCTCAAGGTTGCCGGCGTCAGCGCCGGCTACGAGCAGCAGATGGTGCTGCGGGACGTCTCCTTCGAGGTGCCCGAGGGTAGCCTGATCGCCCTGCTCGGCCCGAATGGGCATGGCAAGTCGACCCTGCTCCGCTGCCTGTCAGGCCTGCTGCGCCCGACCAAGGGTACGGTCGAACTCGCGGGCAAGCGGATCGACAATCTGCCGGCCGACCGCATCGTCGGTCACGGGCTCGTTCACATACCCCAGGGCGACATGCTGTTCCCCGGCATGTCGGTCTACGACAACCTGCTGATGGGCGTCTACCTGCCCTCGGCCCGGGTCCGGTTCGAAGAGCGCCTCAAGGACATATACCAGCTCCTGCCACGGCTTAAGGAGCGCACCACCCAGCTCGCCCGGACGCTCTCGGGGGGCGAGCGCCGCATGCTGGCGCTGGGGCGCGGGCTGCTCACGGGCGGGCGGCTGTTGATGCTCGATGAACCCTCGCTCGGGCTGGCGCCCATCGTGATCGACCAGATCTACGAGGTGATCGCCGACCTCAAGCGGCAGGGCCGCACGATTCTGCTGGTCGAGGAGAACGCCAGCCGTATCATCGACATGGCTGACCGCATCCACCTCCTCGACACCGGCACGATCGTCTGGCAGGGCGATGGGCGCGAACTGGCGGCGCAGCCCCAGATCCTTGAAACATACCTCGGCGGCTGAACCCAACCGCGGAGAGCGCGCATGGACTATCTGATACAGATCATCGTCAGCGGCCTCACGCTCGGCTCCATGTACGCCTTGTCGGCGGTCGGCCTGTCGCTGGTGTGGGGCTCGTTCAACTGCCTCAACATGGCGCACGGCTCGGTCATGGCTCTCGGCGCCTACTTCACGTTGATCGCGGTGGACTCGATCGGCTTTCCGGTATGGGTGTCGTTGCCCTTCGCGATGGTCGGCGGGGCACTGGTCGGCACGGCGGTCTACTACCTCTCCGTCCACTGGATGCTGAACACGCGTAACTACGAGACCAACATCATCATCGCGACGTTCGGCATCGGCATGGTGATGGAGAACGGCCTGCTCAAGATTTTCGGTGGTTATCCCTACGCCCAGCCGCTGACCGTGCAAGGGGTCGCGGGGTTGATCGGCAATGTTCCGGTGAACTACCGAAGCATCGTCATATGGGTAGTGGCGGCGGTGCTGATGGTCGCGCTCGGTCTGCTGCTGACCCGCACGCGCGCCGGGCGGGCGATCCGCGCGGTGGCGCAGAACCGGGACGGCGCCAAGCTGATGGGCGTGCCGGTTGCGCGCGTCTATGTCCAGGTGCTCATGCTGGCGTCGCTCCTGGCGGCGGTGTCCGGCATCTTGATCTCAACGACGTTGCAGATCGTGCCCTACATGGGCGCGAACCCGCTGCTCAAGGCCTTCATCGTCATCTGCCTCGCCGGCCTCGGCAACATCCTCGGCGCGCTCTACGCGGCGCTGTTGGTCGGCTTGGTCGAAGCGTCCGCCAGCACGCTGTGGGCGCCCCAATACGGCTTCCCGGTGATCCTCGTCGTCGTGATCCTGGCGCTGATCTGGCGGCCCGAGGGATTGTTCGGGCGCGTCATGGTGGCCCGCCAATGATGCGCCGCGATTACATCCTCAGCGCCGTTCTGCTGGTCATCGCGGTCGGATTGCCGTGGCTTGACCCGCCACGCTACCTGCTCGCTCAGGGCCTCCTTCTGTTCTGCTGGGCGACGGTGGTGAGCCAGTGGAATCTCGTGTTCGGGATCGCCGGCATCTTCTCGCTTGCGCAGATCGCGATCTTCGCCGTCGGGGCCTACTCGACCGCGATGATGGGGCGCTACCTCGAGATGAACCTGTGGTACGCCTTCCCGATCGCCGGCGTGATCGGGGTGATATTCAGCCTGCTGATCGGCCTCGGCTGCCTTAGGATGCGCGGCGTGTACGTGGCGCTCCTGACCATCGCGGTGGGGCAGGTGTTGTTCGTGCTGATCATGGGCGATGGCGAGTGCTCGCCACTCAATCCCGGCATCTGCATGTCGTTCACCGGCGGCCCCTCGGGCATGGGCGGCTTCGGCGGCTTCGGCTGGCGCGAAGTGCTGGGCGGGCGCCACTTCATCATCGGCGACTACTACTCGATGCTCGGGCTCCTGATCCTAGCGATGGCGTTCACGTTCTGGATCATCCACTCGCGCATGGGATTGGCCTTCAAGGCGCTGCGCGACAACCCCGAGTTGGCCAGTTCGCGCGGTATTAGCCGTTTCAAGTATCAGCTCCTCGTCTTCGCCCTCTCGGCGTTCTTCACCGCCGAGGCGGGCGCGTTCTTCGCCGCGCACTTCGGCTCGGTCGGGCCGGGTCAGCTCTCCTTCACCCTGCTCTTGTTCCTGATCTCGATGCTGATCGTCGGCGGCATGGGGCGCCCCTGGGGACCACTGCTCGGCGCTTTCCTCATCATGGGCGGCGATGAGTTCCTGAAGGAGGCCGGGGAGTGGCGTCACATCGGCTTCGGTGTCATGCTGCTGGTGTTCATGATCTTCCTGCCCGATGGCGTCGCCGGCCTGATCGATCGGGTTTGGCGCCGGCTGACGACGCGCGGGGGCGCAGCCAGGGCAGGCAAGGCGGCGCCGGCCGAGTAGGGTGGCGCCGATCACGACGGGGAGCGCCATGACGGGAAATCTGAAGGTCCTGGTAGTCGGTTTCGGCAACATGGCGACCTCCCATGCGCTGCCCTACCAGCAGCTCGATGGCTTCGAGATCGTCGGCCTGTGCGCTCGCGGCCAGCAAACCCGACGTGGTATTGATCAACACCTGGCCCGATACCCACGCCGAGTACGC
>VGEJ01000170.1 GCA_016869335.1 Alphaproteobacteria bacterium
GCCGGCGTCGACGATGTGCACGTCCCAACCGAATCGCCGGGCGTGCTCGTGCACGCGCGCGGTGGCCTCCGGCGGCACTGCCGGCGAGACGGCGTGGTACACCGCCGTTCGCCCCGGGCCCAGCCGGCGCTGGGCGAAGTGGGCCAGCGTCATGCTGTCGACCCCACCGCTCACGGCCAGCGCCACGCGGGGCAGCGCTTCGAGCACCGCCGCCAGTGCCTCAGTCATCCTCTCGCACCCCCGCCGCTTCGGCCCGGCGGCGACGTTTCTGGCGGGCGCGGTAGCCGCCGGCGCCGGCAAGGTCGGCCTGCTCGGCCTTGACGGTGACCCGCCCGCCCGGCCGCACCGCCCGCTTGATGCGCACCCCGGCGACGCGCGTCTCGCTGCGCGGCAGGCGGGCGCGCGCCGCGAGCTGCCAGCGCAGCCCGATCGTCGCGGTCTCGCGGAAGCACGCGGCGATGGCGCCCTCCACGCTCTCGCGTCGGCACAGCACCTGGACGTGCGCCGCGAGCCGATTCCTCTTGCCCGCCGCCGGCATCTGGATGACATCGAGCACGCCGGGCTCGGCGCGGATCGCCTCGAGGCCGTGCGCCAGGTCCTCAGGCGTCTGGTCGTCAATCTCGAAGCCGATGACGCCGATCTGCTCGGCCTGCCACGCCGGCTCGGCGGCCGCGAAGGACAGGACCCGCAGCACGTTGCTCAGACCGGGAAGACGGCGTGTGCCGAAGCCCATGCCGCTGCGCTCGAGCACCAGCGCCCCGGCGGCCGCCCGCGGCACCGGGGCGAGGTGGCGGAGGATCGCCGCACCGGTCGGGGTCACCCGCTCGCCGCCGATGCCGTCATCGCTCAGCACGAAGCCCTCGAGCAGCTTGGCGGCAGCCGGCCCCGGCACGGGCAGCGGGCCGTGTGCGGTTTGCACCCGGCCGCCGCCGAGCGGCAGCGGCCCGACCGACCAACTCGCCGGCGCGAGCGCCTCGATCAGGAACGCGGCCCCGACGATGTCCGCAACCGAGTCCCAATCCGCGAGCTCGTGGAAATGCACCTCCTCGGGCGCGATCCCGTGGACCTGCCCTTCAGCGGCGGCAAGCACGGCAAAGAGCGCGACGGCACGCTCGGCCGTGGCGGCATCGAGCGGCGCCGCGCACAGCCGGTCCCGTATGTCGCTAAAGCGCCCCGGCGGCCGGCTCGGCGATGGCGGCGGGTCGATCTCCAACCGGCGCCCGCTGAGCCAGCCATCATCGTGCGCCACCACGCGCACCGACCACGCTTCGGGCAACCCCGCAGCGCGCATCGCCGCCACCACGCTCTTCGCGTGGTCGGGAAAGGCGTCGAGCAGCGCAGCGATGAACATATCGCCCGCAATCCCGCCGAGCGGATCGAGGTGCACGTGGCGGGTCATCACATCAGGACCGGTAGACCGGGACGATGTACGGGCCCTCGGGGATCACCGCGACGCGACACGTGCCGTGCCGCGTCAGGCTTTGGCGCACTGCTTCGTCCACCGAGGCGACGCGCTCGACGCCGGTAAGGGCCGCGTCCTCCGCCGACAGCCGGTCGCTGTAGAGGTGGATGCGGCCGACGCGCATCGGCTTGAGCTGCATCTCTGTCTGCCACTCGTCGATGTCGGCGTGCCGCTTCTGTTTGATCGCGGCGAGAAAGCCCTCCGACCCGAGCGCGAGCAGCCGGGCCTGCGCCGCTGCGTAGTGGCGCGAGCCGATGCCCTCGGAGCATTCCGAGGCGATGATCAGATCACCGCCCGGCGCCAGAATGTCGAGCGGCCCGACCATGCCCTTGACCGTCTGGTAGTACGTCTTGTCGAGGGGATAGCCGGCGGCGCTGGTGACCACCGTGGCAAAGCGCTCCGCCACCGCGACCTCGGCATAGCGCCGCGCGAAGCTCACCGCGGCGCCGTGGCTTTCCACGATCTCGCCGAACGACACGAACGACAGGCGCCGCTGCTCATCGATCACGGTGTTGAGCGCGAGCGCACCGCCGATCAGGCGCATGATCTCGAGTTGATCCTCGTGCAGCGGGTTGCCCTCGAGCACGCAGTTGGCGCAGCGCGGATCCTCCATGAAGCGCGCCGAGTGGAAGGTGGTGATGGTTTCGCGGTGGGCAACGCCGGGCGCGATCACCTTGCGCCCACCCGAGTAGCCGGCCATGAAGTGTGGCTCGACCAGGCCGGTGGCGATGCGGAGATCGGCCTCGAGGAGGCGCCGGTCGAGGCGCACCACCGTGCCGCGCGTGGTCGTGCCGACGTAGGCGTGGTCGGCATCGCTCATCGCGTCGTGGTTCTCCACCCGGATCGTGTCGAGCACGGTGGCGTCGCCGATCAGCTCGCGCAGTTCGGCGCCCTCGTTCGGCCGGTGCAGTCCGGTCGCGACGAGGATGCGAATCGCATCGGGTCGGAGGCCGGCGGCGCGCAGGGTCTCGACGAGCAGCGGCAGAAACAGGCCGTTCGGTACCGGGCGCGTGATGTCGCAGATCAGGATGCAGGCCGAGCGCGCGGTGCGGGCGAGCTCGGCCAGCGGTTTGGCGCCGATCGGATGCGCCAGCGCGGCAGCGACTGCCGCCTTGGGGTCGGCCAGGACCGGTATCGGCGGCTTGCGAATCTCGGTAACCGCTACGTCGGGCCCGAAGTCGACCGCGAGTGATCCTTTGCCGTAGTTCAGTGCGACGCGCATGGCCCCCTGGAACGGTGCGGGGTCAGCATAGGCCGGCGGCGCGGGGGCGGCTAGGCGGCGCCTAGGCGCGCCACGGCGCCGGGGGCCGACTCATCGACCTCGGCCACCAGCCAGTCGCGGAAGGCCCTTATCTTGGGTCGGTCGGCGGCGGCCAGAGGGCAGACCACGAAGTAGGCGTAGTCGTAGGGGAGGCTGAGCGCGAACGGTCGTGCCAATCCGCCCTGCCCGAGATCGTGCGCGGCGAGGCTGCTGCGCGCCAGCGCCACGCCCTGGCCGGCGATCGTGGCCGCCACCGTCATGCCGGAATCGGTGAAGATCGGGCCGCGCAGCGTCGCCGGCACCGTAACGCCCGCCGCCTCGAGCCAACTGCGCCAGCCGGCCTTGGTCTCGTCGTGGAGAAGAGTGTGGTGCAGGAGATCGGCGGGCGCCTGCAACGGAGCGCCGCCGCCTTGCAGGAGGAGCGGGCTGCACACCGGGAAGAGGTCCTCCTCAAGCAGCTTGATGCTGTGCAGGCCGGGATAGTTGCCGTGACCGTGGCGTATGGCGACATCAACCTCGTCGCGGACGAA
Organism: Alphaproteobacteria bacterium; assembly: GCA_016869335.1. Taxonomy (GTDB): domain Bacteria; phylum Pseudomonadota; class Alphaproteobacteria; order VGEJ01; family VGEJ01; genus VGEJ01. The sequence continues at coordinate 3,254 of VGEJ01000170.1, forward strand.
GTTGGCGAGTTCGGCCGCGGCGGCGATGCGGACGTCGATGTCGGGGTGGCGCAGCCGGAAGAGGCCGAGGCGCGGCACCAGCCAGCGCGCCGCGAACGAGGGCAGGACCGAGACGGTGAGGAGGCCGCTCGCTTCGCTGGCTTTGAGCCGCCGCGTGGCGTCATCGAGCCGGTCGAGGGCGTCGCGAATGGCCGGCCAGTAGTCCTGGCCCTCCGCGGTGAGTTGCAGCGCGCGGTTATGGCGGCGGAACAGCGGCACACCGATGTGTTCTTCGAGCGCCCTGACCTGGTGGCTGATCGCGCCCTGCGTGACGTGAAGCTCCGCCGCGGCCTTGGTGAAGCTGCGGAGGCGCGCCGCCGCCTCGAAGGCACGGAGCGCGTTGAGGGGTGGCAGGCGCCGCGTCATGCAGCGCTCCCGGCCGCGCGCCGCGGCGCCTTGATGCTACGTCCGGATGCGGCGCGCAATGGCACCGTCCGGAGCCTACACTTGATCTGCTTGGTCATTAGCTTCGCTCATTATGAGAAGAGCCGAACTCGTTTGTGGCCGCCGTCCGGAATGTCTACATTTTTTGGTAGAGAGATCATGCACCGCGGTGCGGCGGCGTGTCTGTCGGGCGGTGTGTTCGAATGAGGAAAACTATGCTGTCCGAGCTGTTGCTGCCGCTGCCGCGCCAGGTGCGGACACACGAATGGATGCTGAGGTTGGCAGAGGCGATCGAGCATTGGCGTGAACGGTCGGTCGGCCGCGCCCGTCTGGGTCAGCTCGACGAGCGCCTCCTGAAGGACATCGGGCTGAGCCGCGCCGACGCTTGGTGGGAAGCCGGCAAGCCGTTCTGGCGCGCCTGAACGCCGCGGCCTGTGGCCCGAGGCTCGGCGGCAACTTCGCCGGGCCGCGCCGACCTGCTAGGCTCGGGCCGCAGCAGCGCAGGGAGGCCGGCATGGCAGGTCGTTCGCGAATCTGGACCGAGGTCGATTTCGCCGCACCGGGCAAGCAAGTGTCGTACCTCCACCTGCCCTATTCGGTGACCCGCTCGGCCTACGGCACCATCGCGATCCCGGTTGCCGTCATCGCCAAGGGCGAGGGCCCGACGGTCCTGTTGATGGCCGGCAATCACGGTGACGAGTACGAAGGTCAGGTCACGCTGACCAAGCTCATCCGCAAGCTCGAGCCCGATGACGTTCGCGGCCGGGTGATCGTGCTGCCGGCCGCGAATCTGCCGGCAGCGCTTGCCGGCGCGCGCGTTTCGCCGCTCGATGGCGGCAACCTCAACCGCTCGTTCCCGGGCGATCCCGATGGCGGCCCGACCGCGCAGATCGCGCACTACATCGACTCGGTCCTCTTGCCGATGTGCAGCGTCTGGCTCGATCTCCATTCCGGGGGTTCCTCGCTCGACTACATCCCGTTCGCATCGATCCACCTCTCGGGCGATCCGGCGCTCGATGAACGCGCGCTGCAGGCGCTCCGCGCCTTTGGCTCGCCGCTCAGCATGGTGTGGGCGTTTTTCGACGAGCCGCGCATGGCAACGGGCAGCGCGCACAAGCACAAGCTGGTCTACATCGGCAGCGAGCTCGGCGGCACCGGCTCGGTGAATCCGGAGGGCGTGCGCGTCTGCGAGGAGGGCGTGATCCGCTGCCTCGCCCACATGGGCGTGCTGCAGAACCAAGCCAAGTTCGCGGTGCCGGCGGCGCCGCGCATTCGCCTGACCGAGCTCGCTGGGCGCGAGTACTACGTCTATGCGCCCGATGCCGGGCTGTTCGAGCCGGCGTGCCGCCTGGGCGACACGGTGCGCGAGGGCCAGATCGCCGGGCACGTGCACTTCGTCGATGACCCGGCGCGCGAGGCCGTGCCCGTCTACTTCCGGCGCGACGGGCTGCTGGTGTGCAAGCGCCACTTCGGGCGCTGCGAGCGGGGCGACTGCCTGGCGCATCTCTGCACCGACTACGGCGGCTGAGCGCTCGGCCGGTCACGCCGGCAGCGTCACCACGAAGCGGGCGCCGATGACGGCGCCGTCGGGCGTGCGCCGGTTCTCGGCGCGGATGGTGCCGCCGTGCCCCTCGACGATGCGCCGGGCGATGCTCAGTCCGAGCCCCGAGTGCTCGCCCGTACCGGCCGGCCGTTCGCTGTAGAAGCGCGCGAAGATGCGTTCCAGGCTCTCCTCGGGGAGTCCCGGTCCCTCGTCCTCGACGGCAACGCGCACCTGACCAGCATCGCGCGTGAGAACGATGCGGATCGCCGCGCCCTCTGGGCTGAACGAGCGCGCGTTGCTCACCAGGTTCTCGATCGTCTCGGCGAGCCGGTCGGCGAGGCCGTGAACAATGAACGGTTGGCTCGGGTCGTAGCTGAGCACGAGGGCCGGGTCGCGCGGCTGCGTCGTCGCCCGATAGGCCTCGACCATCGTCGTCAACATGTGCGCGACGTCCACGGCCACGAGCTCGGCCCGGGCGACCTCGGCATCGACCCGCGATGCGGCGCGGATTTCCGTGATCAGGCGGTCGATCCGGCGGATGTCGTCCTTGAGGATGTCGCCGAGCCGTTGGCGCTGCTCGGGGTCCTTGGTCTGCGCGAAAGCCTCGACGCCGCTGCGCAGCGAGGTCAGCGGGTTGCGGATCTCGTGCGCGACATCGGCCGCGAACGCCTCGATGGCGTCGAGCCGCTCGTAGAGATCCCGCGTCATGTCGCGCAGCGCCGCCGAGAGGTCGCCGATCTCGTCGCGCCGGACGCGCAAGTCGGGGATCGTGACGATGCGCGCGCGGCGGCTGCGCACCTGCTCGGCCGCTTCGGCCAGGTGCCTGACCGGGCGTGCGATCGTGCCGGCAAGGTAGATGGAGAGCAGCGTCGTGACGGCCAGCGCGACGACGAATACCCGTAGGATGCCGAAGCGCACCTCGCGCACGCTGGCATCGATATCGTGCGTATCGGCTTGCAGCACGA
>VGEJ01000171.1 GCA_016869335.1 Alphaproteobacteria bacterium
CGCCCGGTCGCGCCCGCGCGGCTCAGCGTTCCACGGCCGCGCCGCCGAGGAAGGCGCGAACTGCGTCCTTCGCGCGCTCGGCGTTGGCGACGTTCGGCGCGGTGAGGATGTCGTGCCCGTTACCGGGCAGCACCAGCGATGTCGCGCCTCCCCGCCCGCCGAACAGGAGACCGCAGTGCAGGCCCGAGCGAGCCTCGTACCAGGGATCGCTCTCGCCCATGATGGCGAGCACGGGGATATCCGGTGCCGCATGAATGCGTTGGTACGGCCGTACGCCTTGGCAGTGCCAGCCGAGGATGACGACGTCGGCCAATCCACCCCCCGCGTAGCGCGCGGCCGCCATGCCTCCCTCGCTGTAGCCGAACAGGAAGATGCGAGCCGGATCGACCCACGGTATGCGCCGCAGCTGACTCAGCGCATGGGCGATCTCTTCCTGGCGTTGCTCGTGCGCCGCCGGGAACGGGGCGGTGCCGTAGCTGGCGGGATCACAGTTCGCTTGGCGTCCCGTGCGGGCGAAGCTGTCGGGGAAGAGCGCGGCGTAGCCGAGGTCGATGAGCAGGAGCTTCCAGCTCTCCTCCTCGTGACCGATGTCGGCGCAGCCATGCATGAACAGGACTGCCGGAACCCGGCCCCCGGGCGCCACGCGCGGGAGCGCCTGCTGAACCTCGCGGTCGTGCCACAGTCCGATGACCGGACGATCGCCGCCGAGCGGCGCCGGGATTGCCACGTGAGCGCGCTGCCAGGTGGCCGCGGCCTCGTCGGGCTCGGCCGCCACGCGCCCCGCGGTGAGCGTCATCAGTCCTGCCGCCAGCAGCCACAGCGCTCGAACCAAGCCGTGCATTCCCAACCGCTTCGGCCGCCCCGGCCGTCCCCGTGCTTGTCCGCCCCAGGGCGAGACACTACCATTCGATGAGCCCTCCTGCGGTGGCGGGCGATGAAGGACGGGTCTGGGTGGCATGGCACGGCGCGAGGGGACGGCGGGCGGGCGGATCGCCGTGCTGGCGAGCGCCGCGCTGGTGCTTGGCGTCGGCACCGCAGAGGCCCAGATGACCGCCCCGGCGGCGGGCGCTCGTTACACCTTCGAGTGCGCGATCAACGAGGGCCCAGCCTACCAGGAGGTCCATACCGTTACCGCCTCGGCCGATGGACAGGTCCGGATCGAGGTCTCCGACGGCGTCAGAACCAACTGGTATGTCAAGCCGCTGGCCTTCGTCGGCACCACGCTGATCAGCGCCGAGAGCGTCGGCGGCCACGAACGGTCGCTGGAGCCGACATCCGCCTTCGACCGGCTCGCCGCGCTGGAGGTCGGCGACACCATCGTCGAGTACGTGACCGAAAGGCGGGGCGCCGAACGCCTGCGGTGGAAGTACAAAGTATTAGTGGTCGGCCGCGAAACCACCTACCTGCGGGAGGTCGGCGACCTGCCCGTGTACGCGATACTGGAGGGGCGGTGGACCGGACTCTACTCTTCGGAGATGCAGTCCTACTACTCGCCCGACCTGGCGTTCGCGGTGCTGTGGGACTACGGCGACTCGAACGGGGCCAAACAGCGCTGCGCGCTGATCTCGGCCGAGAACCTCGCTCCGGTCCGGGTGGCGGCCGCGGCGGCGCCCGCCGAGGCACCGTCGGAGCCAGAACCCGAGCCGGAGCCGGAACAGGTTGCGGCCGTGGCGAGTGAACCCGCCGCGCCGGCGGAACCCAAGGCAGCCGAGCCATCGGCGACGGCGGAGGCGGGGGGTGAGGGGGCCCTACCGGTCACGGCCAAGGAGCGCCTCGCGCAGCTCGATGAGCTGCTCAAGCTCGCTCTCATCACGCCCGAAGAGCATGCCGTGAAGCGCCAGGAGATCTTCGGCGAGAGAGCGGTCGGCGGTATCGCCGCCGAGCTCGAGGCGGCCAACTGCGATTACCGGCGCAAGACGCTCACCCCGGAGGCGTTCGTCGCCCGGCGCGCCGAGATCCTGGCCAAGATCAATGCGACCGACATGGATCCGCGTCAGGCCCTGGTGCTGCTCAACCAGCTCCACGAGAAGCGCCTGATCTCGCAGACCGAATACGCGCGCAAACGCAAGGCCATGCTGGCCGCGCTTTAGACCGTGCACGCGCGTGGCGACGGCGCCGGTCGTTCCGTGCTACGAAGGTGGAGTTCCGGTCCGTAAGGTGGGCGTTGAGCCTTGGCCTACCCCGAGCACGTCCTCGAAGACATTCGCGCCAGGGTGGGGCTCGCCGCGCGTATCGGCCGGCGCGTCCGGCTCGAGCGCCGCGGCCGCGAACACGTCGGGCTCTGCCCGTTCCACAACGAGAAGACGCCCTCGTTCACGGTCAACGAGCAGAAGGGCTTCTTTCACTGCTTCGGCTGTGGGGTGCACGGCAGCCTGTTCGACTGGGTGACGCGGACCGAGGGCGTAGGCTTCGCCGAGGCGGTCGAGCGGCTGGCCCAGGAGGCGGGCGTGCCGCTGCCGCCGCGTCGGCCGGCCGATGAGGCGGTAGAGCGCCACCGCCTGACGCTGTTCGATGTCAACGAGCGCGCAGCGCGCTGGTTCGAGGCGATGCTGGCGGGGCCCGAGGGCAAGGTCGCACGCGATTACCTGGCGGCGCGGGGCGTCGCGGCGGAGAGCATGCGCCGTTTCCGGCTCGGCTATGCACCGGAACGTCGCACCGCGCTCAAGGACACGCTCGTCGACGGCGGCGTGCCCGAGGCGCTCGTTGCCGAAGCGGGTCTGCTGATCGAGCCGGAGGGTGGCGGGGCGCGCTTCGACCGCTTCCGCCACCGCCTGATGTTCCCGATCGCGGATGCGCGCGGGCGGATAATCGCCTTCGGCGGCCGCGCGCTCGGCGAGGCCAAGGCCAAGTACCTCAACTCGCCCGAGACGCCATTGTTCCACAAAGGCCGCGTGCTCTACGGCCTCCACCAGGCGCTTCCGGCCGCCCGCGAGGCCGGGCGGATCGTGGCGGTCGAGGGCTACCTGGACGTGGTGACGGTAAGCGAAGCAGGGTTCGCGATGGTCGTCGCGCCGCTGGGCACCGCCCTCACGGAGGACCAGATCGAGATGTTGTGGCGGATGGCGCCGGAGCCGGTCGTCTGCCTCGATGGCGATACGGCGGGCCGCAAGGCGGCGGCGCGCGCGGCCGAGCGCACCCTGCCGTTGCTGCGACCGGGTTACTCGCTGAGCTTCGCCTACCTGCCCTGGGAGCACGACCCAGACAGCTTGGTGCGCCAGCGCGGCGTGGCCGCCTTCGAGCAGTGCCTGGGCGAGGCCCTACCGCTTTCGGAGGTGCTGTGGCGAGAAGCCAACGCCGGGCGGCCGAGCGACACACCCGAGCGGCGCGCCGCGATCCGCGCGACCGCGCTCGCACACGCCGACCGGATCAAGGACTCGACCGTCCGCCGCTATTATCGGGGCTTCTTCTTGGCCAAGGTGGCCGAGACCTTCGAGGCCCGGGTCTCCGACCGCCGCAAGCCGGCAACACGCCGGTTCCCGTCCGCCCGCCTGACGCCGGCGATGGCGGGAGCAAGCGATGCCCAGTCCGAACGGGTGTTGTTGCAGGCCCTCCTCAACCACCCGACCCTGCTGCGAATCGTTAACGAAGAGCTGGCCATGATCGGCTTCGCCGAGCCGGACCTTGACAGGCTCGCCAGGGCTCTTCTAGAAGTCGCGGCGGGGGAGGAAGCCCTTGACTTCGCAGGGTTAAGGCGCCAACTCAGTGCATTGGGTTTATCCGCGATCGTCGAGCGAATCGCCGGACCGGGCATCGCCGTGCTCGATGGCTGGGCGCGCTCGGGCGCGCCGGAGGCGGAAGCCGAGAGGGATTGGCGCCTTGCCGCTGCACGTCTCCGCGAGCAGAGAGCCGACACGGAGCGCGCCGCCGTCGCGGCGCTGGCGGAGACCATGACCGAGGATGCGTTTCATCGCCTGCGCGCGCTCAAGACGCGCGCGGGCACGGACAACACGGGCAAGGACCGAACATGACTGTGGCGAAGAACCGGGCAGTGCGGCGGGAGCCCTCCAACGGCGCCGGCGGTGCCGAGCGCGAGCCCTCACGCGCGCTGAAGACACAGTTGCCGGCAGCGGTGCCGGGCACCGGCGAGCCCGAGGAAGGCCACGACGAGGCGCCGGACAGTCCGCTCCTCGACTCCTCCGCCCAGGCAGTCAAGAAGCTGATCGCTCTCGGCAAGGAGCGCGGCTACATCACCTACGACGAGCTCAACCGTGCCCTGCCGCCCGAACAGGTGTCCTCGGAGCAACTCGAGGACACGATGACCATGCTCTCGGAGCTCGGCGTCAATCTGGTCGAGGCCGAGGAGAGCGAGGAGCCGCGCGGTGAAGACGAAGAGGCCGGGGGGCCAGCGGCCGCACCGCGCGAGGAGGAGGAGGTCGATCGGACCGACGATCCGGTGCGCATGTACCTGCGCGAGATGGGGTCGGTCGAGCTTCTGTCGCGCCAGGGCGAGATCGCGCTCGCCAAGCGCATCGAGGCCGGCCGCGAGAAGATGATCGGCGGCATCTGCGAGAGCCCGCTGACGACGCGCGCGATCGTGCGCTGGCGCGATGATCTCAAGAACGGGGCGATCCTCCTGCGCGACGTGATCGACCTGGAGACGACCTACGGCGACGGCCCGGGTGAGGCCGCGAAGGTCGTGAGCGGGCCCGGCGTGGCGGTCGCGACACCGCCGGTTCAGCCGCCGGCGCCGGCGGAGACGCGCGAGGGCGCGCTCACCGCTGTCCCCGGCGAGATCGAGGACGACGACAGCGAAGAGGCCAACATGTCGCTTGCCGCCATGGAGATGGCGCTCGCGCCCGAGATCCTGGCCAGGTTCGATGGGGTTGCCCAGACCTACAAGCGGCTGCACCGCCTGCAGGATCTGCGCGTCGCCGTGGCCCGCAAGTCGGACACGATTTCGCGCGCCCAGGAGCGGCGCTATGAGGTCCTGAAGAAGGAGCTCGTGGCGCTGATGGAGGGCATCCATCTCAGCCAGAGCTCCATCGAGAAGCTGATGGACCAGCATTACGGTCTGAACCGCCGCCTCATGAACTGCGAGGGCAAGCTCCTGCGGTTGGCGGAGAGCCACGGCATCAGCCGAAATGGCTTCCTCAAGCAGCATACCGGCAACGAGCTCGACCCCAACTGGCTGCGCCGCGTGCGCCGGCTGCGCGAGCGCGGCTGGGTGCAGTTCGCCCGCGCCGAGTCGCAGACCATCCGCGAGCTGCGCGGCGACATCACCATCATCTCCGAGGGCGCCGGCCTGCCGATCGATGAGTTCCGCCGCATCGTCCACACGGTGCAGCAGGGCGAGCGCGAGGCGGCGCGGGCGAAGAAGGAGATGGTCGAGGCCAACCTCCGCCTGGTGATCTCGATCGCCAAGAAGTACACCAACCGCGGGCTGCAGTTCCTCGACCTGATCCAGGAGGGCAACATCGGCCTGATGAAGGCGGTCGACAAGTTCGAGTACCGCCGGGGCTACAAGTTCTCGACCTACGCGACGTGGTGGATCCGCCAGGCGATCACGCGCTCGATCGCCGATCAGGCGCGCACCATCCGCATACCCGTGCACATGATCGAGACGATCAACAAGCTGGTGCGCACCTCGCGCCAGATCCTGCACGAGATCGGCCGCGAGCCGACGCCCGAGGAGCTCGCCCAGCGGCTCGGCATGCCGCTCGAGAAGGTGCGCAAGGTCTTGAAGATCGCCAAGGAGCCGATCAGCCTCGAGACCCCGATCGGCGACGAAGAGGACAGCCACCTCGGCGAGTTCATCGAGGACAAGAACGCGGTGCTGCCGATCGACTCGGCGATCCAGTCGAGCCTGCGCGAGGTGACCACGCGGGTGCTGGCGAGCCTCACGCCGCGCGAGGAGCGGGTGCTGCGCATGCGTTTCGGTATCGGCATGAACACCGACCACACGCTCGAAGAGGTCGGCCAGCAGTTCTCGGTGACGCGCGAGCGCATCCGCCAGATCGAGGCCAAGGCGCTGCGCAAGCTCAAGCACCCGAGCCGCTCGCGCCAGCTCCGGAGCTTCCTCGACAACTGAGGCCGGCCCTTTGGCTTATAGTGGACGGCGCGGCTTGAGCCGCACCGTCGCCGCGTCGGGCCCGTAGTTCAACTGGTTAGAACGCACCGCTCATAACGGTGTTGCTGCAGGTTCGAGCCCTGCCGGGCCCACCAGGCTCACACCCGT
>VGEJ01000172.1 GCA_016869335.1 Alphaproteobacteria bacterium
CGGCCGCGCGCACGCACTATCTGCCCAATTTCGTCGATGCGCGGCCAGCGGCACCGCTGGCGCGTCAGGCGCTCGGCTGCCCCGAGACAGCGCCACTCCTTCTCGCGCTCGGCCGCCTCCACGCCAACAAGGCCTTCGATGTCCTGCTGCGGGCGCTGGTGGCCCTTCCCGGAGCGCATCTCTGCATTGCCGGCGAGGGTCCGGAGCGCACCACCCTGACCGCGCTCGCCCGCACGCTCGGCGTCGCCGACCGCACCGGTTTTCTCGGCTGGCGCGATGATGCGCCCGCGCTCCTGGCAACGGCCGACGTGCTGGTCTGCCCCTCGCGCCGCGAGCCCCTCGGCAATGTCGTGATCGAAGCCTGGGCGCACGGTTGCCCGGTGGTCGCAGCCGCGGCTGCCGGACCGGCGGGGTTGATCCGCGATGACGCCAGCGGGCTGCTGGTTCCGGTCGAGGACGTTGCGGCGCTCGCCGCCGCCATCACTCGCGCCCTGGCCGATGCCGGCCTGCGGCGGCGGCTGATCGCCGGCGGACGCGCCGCGCACGCCGCCGATTTCACCGAGGAGGCCGTGGTGCGACGTTACTTGGAGTTCTTTGGGCGGATCGCGGCATGAGCGCCTTCGATCTGATCGTGCGGGGCGGGACGTGCGTCAGCCACGACGGCATCGGTCCGGCCGACATCGCCGTCCGGGATGGGCGGATCGCCGGTATCGGCGACTACGGACGCGCCAGCGCCGCGACCGTGATCGATGCCGTCGGCCTGCACCTCCTGCCCGGCGCTATCGACACACAAGTGCACTTCCGCGAGCCCGGCGGTGAGCCCAAGGAGGACCTCGAAAGCGGCAGCCGGGCGGCGGTGCTGGGCGGCATCACCGCGGTCTTCGAGATGCCGAACACGACGCCGCCGACCACGACGCCGGCCGCGCTCGCCGACAAGCTTGCCCGCGCCCGCGGCCGAATGTGGTGCGAGCACGCCTTCTTCGTCGGCGCGACCCCGGGCAACATCGTCGAGCTCGCGGCGCTGGAGCGGTTGCCGGGCTGCTGCGGCGTCAAGCTGTTCATGGGCTCCTCCACCGGCGATCTGCTGGTGTCCGGCGATGCCGAGGTGGCGACGGTCCTGCGCTCGGGCACCCGGCGGATCGCGGTGCACGCCGAGGACGAGGACCGGTTGCGCGAACGGCGGCCGCTGGCGGTCGCCGCCGCCTATCCCGCCGCACACCTCGAGTGGCGCGACGAGGAGGCGGCGCTGCGCGCCACCCGGCGACTGGTGGCGCTCGCGCGGGTGGCGGGGCGACGCGTCCATGTCCTGCACGTCTCGTCGGCGGCGGAAATGGAGTACCTCGCGGCCTGGAAGGACATCGCAAGCGTCGAGGTCACGCCGCAGCACCTGACGCTGAGCGCACCCGAGTGCTACGCGGAACATGGAACATTCGCGCAGATGAATCCGCCGATTCGCGACGCCAGCCACCGTGACCGGCTGTGGCAGGGGGTGCGCGAGGGCGTCGTCGATGTGCTTGGCTCCGATCACGCGCCCCACACCCGCGCCGAGAAGGCGAAGCCCTATCCGAGCAGCCCTTCGGGCATGCCGGGTGTGCAGACGCTCCTGCCGCTCATGCTCGATCATGTCAACGCCGGGCGCCTGAGCCTTTTACGGCTGATGGACCTGGTGTGCGCCGGCCCGGCACGGCTGTTCGGGCTGATCGGCAAGGGCCGGCTCGCGGTCGGCTACGACGCCGACATCACCGTAGTCGACCTGCGTGCCCGCCGCACCATCGCCGCCGCTTGGCTGGCCAGCCGCTGCGGCTGGAGCCCCTTCATCGACACCGCCGTCACCGGCTGGCCCACCGCCACCATCATTCGCGGCCAGGTGGTGATGCGGGAGGGCGAGGTGCTGGGCCAAGCGATCGGCCGGCCGCTGCGGTTCCAGGAAACGCTCGCGCCCTCCATTACCGGTCATGGTCGCGCCGCCGACAAGGGATGGTAAACTGGTCGTACAATAGGCTGGTGCCGGGCTTACCGGCACTAGCAGCGCGAGGAGCGCCGTACCGCCGATGATGCGGCTGAAGCGATCGCTTCACCTCTTGGTGCCACTCGTCATGCTGGCGCTGGCGTTGGTCGGCCGGACTTCGGTCCCGGCCTTCGAAGAGGCCCAGCTCAAGGTCTTCGACGTCTTTCAGCGGCTCCACCCCCGGGCCTACGAGGCGGCGCCGGTCAAAATCATCGACCTCGACGACGAGACGCTGTCGCGGAAGGGCCAGTGGCCGTGGCCGCGCACCTACATGGCCGACCTCCTGGCGCGCCTGTTCAACGCCGGCGCCGCGGCGGTGGTGTTCGACGTCGTGTTCGCCGAGCCCGACCGCACCTCGCCCAAGCAGATCCTGCCACTGTGGCCCGAGATCCCGGCCACCGAGGCGCTGCGCCAGGCGACCGACCAGTTGCCCGATCACGATGCGGTATTCGCCGAGGTGATCGCTCAGGTCCCGGTGGTGACCGGGTTCGTGCTGACCGATGGCGAGATCGGGCAGGCCCCCGAACTCAAGGGCTCCTTCGCGTTTGCGGGCGATGATCCGCTCGCCTACCTGCCGCGCTACTCGGGCACGGTGACGTCGCTGCCGGCGCTGGAGGCCGCGGCGACCGGCAACGGCAGTTTCAACCTCATCCCGGAGGCGGATGGGATCATCCGCCGCGTCCCGTTGCTGGTGCGCCGCAACGAGCAGATGTACCCATCGCTCGCGCTCGAGGCGCTCCGCGTGGTCCAGGGCGCGCGCACCTTCGTGATCAAATCGTCCGGCGCGAACCAGGAGGCGGCGTTCGGCGCCCACACCGGAATCAACCACATCAAGGTCGGCCGCATCGAGGTGCCGACCGACAGTTTCGGGCGGCTGTGGGTCCACTTCACCGAGTACCGGCCCGAACGTTACATCCCGGCGTGGCAAGTATTCGCCGACGATTTCGATCCCGCCTTGGTCGAGGGCCAAATCCTCCTCTTGGGGACAAGCGCGGCAGGCCTCAAGGACTTGCGTTCGACGCCTCTCAATCCGGCTTCGAGCGGCGTCGAGGTGCACGCGCAGGCGATCGAGCAGATGCTGATCGAGTACTACATCGAACGGCCGGACTGGGCCGACGGCGCCGAGATCGTCTATCTGCTCGTGCTCGGCGGCGGACTGATCCTGCTGTTGCGGCGATTTGGGGCGCTGACGTGCGCGCTGCTCGGTGCCGGTGGCATCGGCACCGCTATCGCTGCGTCTTGGTACAGCTTCACCGAGCTCCGCTGGCTGCTCGACCCGGTGTTCCCCTCGCTCGCGGTGCTCCTCATCTATCTCGCCGGCTCGCTGATCAACTACCTGCGCAGCGAGGCCGAGCGGCGCCAGGTGCGCGGCGCCTTCAGCCGCTACATGTCGCCCGATCTGGTCAAGCAGCTCGCGGCCGACCCGAGCAAGCTGGTGTTGGGTGGCGAGATGCGCACGATGACGCTCCTCTTCTCCGACATCCGCGGCTTCACCACCATCTCGGAGATGTTCAAAGGCGACCCCAAGGGCCTCACGGGCCTGATCAACCGTTTCCTGACGCCGATGACGGACATGATCCTGAGCCAGCGCGGGACCATCGACAAGTACATGGGCGATGCGATCATGGCCTTCTGGAACGCGCCGCTCGACGATCCTGACCACGCTCGGAACGGCTGCCGCGCGGCGCTCAACATGTTCGGGGCGCTCGAATCGCTCAACGCGACCATCAAGGCCGAACGCGAGGCGGCCGGGCTGTCATACTACCCGCTCAACATCGGCATCGGCCTCAACACCGGCGAGTGCTGTGTCGGCAACATGGGATCGAACCAGCGTTTCGACTACTCGGTCCTCGGCGATCCGGTGAACCTCGCCTCCCGTCTCGAGGGACAGTCGAAGAACTACGGCGTCGGCATCGTCATCGGCGAGGAGACGTTCAAGCGTGTGCCCGAGCTGGCAGCGATCGAGCTCGACCTCATCGCCGTGAAGGGCAAGCGCGAGGGCGTCCACATCTTCGCGCTGCTCGGGGATGAGCAGATGCGGGCGAGCAACCGGTTCACCGTGCTGGCGGCGCGCCACGGCGACATGCTGGCCGCCTACCGCGGGCGAGAGTTCGCGAAGGCGCGGGAGCTGGTGAAGGAGTGCCGCGCGCTCGATGGCACGCTGACCACGCTCTACGATCTCTACGACGAGCGCGTGGAAACCTACCTCGCCGATCCGCCGCCGCCGGACTGGGACGGCGTCTTCGTCGCCACCTCGAAATAGCCCGTCACGATCGTTTGACCGGGCGGGCGCCGCGTTCCGCGCTGCGGCGAAATGTGTATGATGCCGACCTGCACGACCGCGGGTCGCGGTCGATCGCGTGGCACGAGATTCAGGGAGGGACGGGTGTCAGTCAAGAAACCAGTTCAGCTTCACCCCTACGTGCACCAGGCCATCGCACAGGTGAAGCGCGGCGAGTTGGGCCGGCGCGAGTTCCTGCGCACGGCGACGCGGCTGGGGCTGTCGGCGGTGGCAGCCTACACGATGCTCGGGGCCGTCGGCGGCGCGCGGATCGTGCCGCAGGCGCGGGCCGAGGGGACGCCCAAGAAGGGCGGCAATCTCCGGGTCTCGATGAACGTCATGGAGAGCGCCGACCCGGCACGCTACGACTGGTCGCAAAAGAGCAATCTGGCGCGTCACGTGACCGAGCCGCTGGTCCAGATCGGACAGGACGGCATCGCCCGCCCCCATCTGCTCGAGCGTTGGGCAGCATCGGACGACCTGAAGACCTGGACCCTGAATCTGCGTCCCGGCATCAAGTGGTCGAACGGCGATGACTTCACCGCGGCGGACGTCGCCTTCAACTTCAATCGCTGGCTCGACCCCAAGACGGGCTCGTCTAATCAGGGCCGCTTCGCCTCGATGACCACGAAGATCGACACGGGGCAGAAGGACGACAGCGGCAACGCGGTGTTATCGACCGTGGCCAGCGAGGGGGCGATCGAGGTGGCGGACGACCTTACCGTCCGACTCCACCTCAATACGCCCGACTTGGCTGTTCCCGAGAGCCTCGCCGACTATCCCGCCCTCATCGTGCACCGCCGGTTCGAGGAGGAGGGCGGCGATCTGACCAAGAACCCGGTCGGAACCGGTCCGTTCACGCTCAAGGAGTTCGCCGTCGGACAGAAGGCGATCCTGGTCAGGCGACCGGATCCTTATTGGGGCGGCGATGTCTACCTCGATCAGATCACCTACATCGATCACGGCGACGACCCGGCCGCCGCGGTCGCCGCAATCGCCTCGGGGCAGGTGGACGCCCAGCATCAGTCTTCGATCGAGCAGGTCGATACCATTCGCGCCCTGCCCGGCATGAAGGTCTATGAAGCCATTACGGCACAGACCGGCGTCGCGCGCATGCGGGTCACGGAGCGGCCCTTCGACAACAAGCTGGTGCGCAAGGCGATCCAAGCGTGCATCGACCCGCAGCGCCTGCTCGAGGTCGTCTACCAGAACCACGGGGCGGTCGGCGAGGACCACCACGTCGCGCCCATCCACCCGGAGTACTTCGCACTGCCCAAGCCAAAGCAGGACTACGACCTGGCGAAGAAGCACCTGGCCGACGCGGGCTTCGGCGAGGGCCTTGACATCACCATCGACTGCGTCGCCAACCCGACCTGGGAGCAGAACACGTGCAAGGCGCTCGCGGAAATGGTGAAGCCGGCCGGCATCCGGCTGGCGGTCAACGTGATGCCGGGCGGGACCTACTGGGACCGTTGGCTCACGGCGCCGTTCGGTTTCACCTCCTGGGCGCACCGGGCGCTCGGTGTTCAGGTGCTCAATCTCGCTTACCGCTCGGGCGTCGCGTGGAACGAGACCGGCTATGCCAACCCGGCGTTCGATGCGCTGCTCGATGAAGCGGGAACGAAGATCGAAGCCGTGGAACGGCGCAAGGTCATGGAGAAGATCGAGGCGATGCTGCAGGACGACGCGATCATCTCGCAGGACTACTGGCGCTCGGTGTTCACGGCCGCGCACGAACGGGTGCGCGGGTTCTTCACCCAGGTCGCGCTCGAGCATCACTACACCAAGGTGTGGCTGGCGTGAGCCCGCCGCGAGGCGATTGCGGCGTTCGCGCGCGGCGTGCGAGGCGCGCGCTCTAGCGAG
>VGEJ01000173.1 GCA_016869335.1 Alphaproteobacteria bacterium
CGAGCCTCGGCATGATCGGCAAGCCCGCACTCGATCTTTCGCTTGCCGCGCTGCCGGTGGAGGCGGTCGTGCTCGACCTGGTCTATGCGCCGCTCCGCACGCCGCTCTTGCAACGTGCCGCGGAACGGGGCAATCGAGTGGTCGACGGTCTTGGCATGCTGCTTCACCAGGCGCGGCCGGGGTTCGCGGCGTGGTTCGGGGTGGAACCGGAGGTCACCCCCGAACTGCGAGAGTTCGTGCTTGGCGGTTGAGGATAGTCGCATGATCGTGCTCGGACTGACCGGCTCCATCGGCATGGGCAAGACCGCGGTGGCGGCGCATTTCGCGACGCTCGGCGTGCCCGTGTTCGCAGCAGATGAGGAAGTGCACCGCCTGCTCGCGCCCAAGGGGACGGCGGTTGGGGCGGTGCTGGCCGCGTTCCCCACGGTCGGCTACGCCGGTGGGGTGGACCGCCAGGCGCTGGGCGCGCGGGTGTTCGGCGACGCGGCGGCGCTGGGCCGACTCGAGAGCATCCTGCATCCGCTGGTACGCGAGCGCGAGCGCGCCTTCGTGCGCGATGCGGCGCACCGGGGCTCGTGGCTGGTGGTGCTCGACATCCCGCTCCTGTTCGAGACTCGCGCCGTGCGGCGCTGCGACTTCGTTGCCGTGGCGAGCGCCCCGGTGGGACAACAGCGCGAGCGGGTGCTCGCGCGCCCCGGCATGACCGAGGATCGCTTCGCGGCGATCACCGCCGCCCAGATGAGCGACCTCGAAAAACGGCGGCGCGCCGACTTCGTCGTGCCCACCGGGACCAGCCGGGTGCGAGCCCTGCAGAACGTCCGGCGCATCGTCCGGACGCTGCGCAACCGTGGCCGCAAGCGCCCCCCCCGGGTGGCGCGTCTGCGCCGCCTCGCGATGCGGCGGCGCCATGCGTGAGGTCGTCCTCGACACCGAAACGACCGGGCTCGATCCGAACAGCGGACATCGCGTGATCGAGGTCGGCTGCGTCGAGCTCCACAACCATGTGCAGACCGGGCGCACGTTCCAGCGCTACCTCAATCCCGAGCGCGATGTTCCGGCCGAGGTGGTTGCCATCCATGGTCTTGACAACGCGTTCCTCGTCGGACAGCCACGGTTTGCCGCCATCGCCGAGGAGCTACTGGCCTTTATCGGCGACGCACCCCTGGTCGCGCACAACGCCGGGTTCGACATGGGCTTCCTCAATGCCGAGCTGGCGCGGCTCGATCACCCGCCGCTCCGCAGCAACCGGATCGTCGATACCGCCGCGCTGGCGCGTGCCAAGTACCCGGGGGCGCCGGCGAGCCTCGATGCGCTGTGCCGCCGCTTTGCGGTCGATGCATCCGCCCGCACCAAGCACGGCGCGCTCTTGGACGCGCAGCTGCTCGCCGAGGTCTATCTCGAGCTGATGGGTGGGCGCCAACCGCTGCTCGGCCTCGTCGTCGCGCCGGCGGAGGTGGCGCTCGGACCCACTCGGATGCGCCCGCCGCGCGCACACGGGCCGAGCGCGGCGGAAATCGCGGCGCACGCCGCCTTCATCGCGACGCTCAGCAGTCCGATTTGGCTTCAGTAGTGGCCGGCGCGCGGTTCTTGGCGGCGGCGTCCCCCGGCCTCGGCGGGGGCGCATCCGTGGCGAATTGCCGGAGCAGCGCGATGGCATCGCCGAATGTGGGGGTGCCCCGCGCTTCCAGCCGCTTCATCTCGGCCTGGAGCACCAGGATGCGGCGGCGAAAGACCCATACGGCGATGACAGCGAGCGCGCCGAGCGCGCCGAGCGTGCCGGCAACGCTGAGCCGCTCGCCCAGGAGGTAGACCACGGCCAGCTCGGCCACCGCGAAGCCGGCCATCACGCTCAGCGTACGGAATCGCCGCACGGCGATCTCCAGCGATTAAGAGGGTGGGAGTATGCTGGACCCCCAGAGCCGGAGTCAGTACTGTGTAGAATGCCCCGGCCGGCCGACCTCAGGTAGCACATGGAAGGCATCGGGTTCCTTGACATCGTGTTCTTCGCCATGCTGGCGGCCTTCATCATCCTACGCCTGCGCAGCGTGCTGGGCCGGCGCACGGGCCATGAGCAGCGTCCGAGCCGGCCGTTGTTCGGGCGCGCGCCAGAGGCGGCGGAGGACAATGTCGTGGCGCTGCCCGAGCGAGCCAAACCGGTGGCCGAGCCGGCCGAACCGGTAGCTGAGCGCGATCGGCAGGCGCAGGCCGCGCCGGCGCCGGGCGCCGCGGTGCTCACCCAGATCAAGATAGCCGATCCGAGCTTCGATGCCGCCGAGTTCGTGAAGGGAGCGCGCATTGCCTACGAGATGATCGTGGTGTCGTTCGCCAGCGGCGACACCGACACGCTCCGGCCGCTGCTGGCCGAGGAAGTGTACGGCAATTTCGCCCGCGCGATCCGCGAGCGCGAGGCGCGCGGCGAGAGCCAGGAGACCACGCTCGTGGCGATCGGGTCGGCAGAGATCATCGACACCGCGCTGAAGGGCCGGGTCGCGGAGGTGGCGGTCAAGTTCGTGAGCGAGCTGGTCAACGTGACGCGCGATGCGAATGGGCAGGTGATCGCGGGCGACCCGCGCGCGGTAGACAAGGTGACCGACATCTGGACGTTCGGGCGCGACACCCGCAGCCGCGACCCCAACTGGAGACTGACCGCCACCCGCAGCGCGCATTGATGTCGCCGGCGCTGCGCTGGGCCGCCGGGGTCGCGGCCGGCGTCGCAGGGCTGGCGGCGATCGCCACGGCGGCTTGGCTGCTGGTGCCGCCGCGTTCGGCGCCGCCTGACCGCCTCACCCTGACGCCGGTCGCCTTCACCGCGCTCGCCGGCTGGGAGGGGGATGACCACGCGGCGGCCTTGCGGGCCTTCCTCGCATCCTGCGGCCGCGCCGCCGCCATGCCCGCCGATCAGGCATTCGGGCGGGATGGGCGGGTCGGGACCGCGGGCGCCTGGGCCGCGGTATGTCGCGCGGCGGAGGCGGTCTTAGACGATGGGGCGAGGGCATTTTTCGAGACGGCGTTCCGCCCACTGGCGGTCGCCAACAACCGTGTGCGCGAAGGCTTGTTCACGGGCTACTACGAACCCGACCTCCGGGGCAGCCTCACGCCCGACGGCGCTCATCGGGTGCCGCTCTATCGCCGGCCGCGCGATCTCGTCCGCGTTGATCTCGGCCGCTTCCGCGAGCAATGGCGCGGCGAGCGCATCGCCGGGCGGGTCGTGGATGGCGCGCTCGAGCCTTACCCCGACCGCGCCGCGATCGACGCCGGAGCGCTCGCCGGGCAGGGGCTGGAGCTGGCGTGGGTCGATGACCCGATCGCCGCGTTCTTCTTGCACATCCAGGGCTCGGGCCGCGTCTTGCTCCCCGATGGGGCCGTCCTGCGCGTGGGCTACGCCGCGCAGAACGGCCAGCCCTACCTGGCGATAGGGCGCGAACTGATAGCGCGCGGCGCGCTCCGCCGTGATGAGGTCTCGCTGCAGTCAATCCGCGCTTGGCTCGCCGCCCACCCCGACGAGGCGGAGGCGGTCATGGCGCGCAACCGCTCATACGTCTTTTTCCGCGCGCTGACCGAGCCCGGGCCGGTCGGCGCGGCGGCCGTGGTGCTGACGCCGGGCCGCTCGCTCGCGGTCGATCTGCGCTACCTGCCGCTCGGCGCGCCCCTGTGGCTCGAAACGACGCTGCCCGGCGCGACACCCGAGGCGCCCGAGCAGGACTTCCGCCGCCTCATGGTGGCGCAGGATACCGGCGGTGCCATCCGCGGGCCGGTGCGCGGCGACATCTTTTTCGGCAACGGGGCCGAGGCGGAGGCAGTGGCCGGTGTCCTCAAGAGCCCGGGCCGCTACTACATCCTCGTCCCGACCACCGCCGCCGCCGCGCTCGGCGAGTGAGCCTTGCGGCCAGGGAGGCGGCTGCGGTCTAATCGCGCACCCCGCCAACCACGCGCCTAAGCCGCCGTGAACGTCGCGCTGTTCGTCACCTGCCTGGTCGATCTGTTCCGGCCGAGCGTCGCCTTCGCCGCCATTCGGCTGCTCGAACGGCACGGCTGCACCGTGAGCGTGCCGGCGGCGCAGACCTGCTGCGGCCAGCCCGGCTACAACGGCGGCGACCGGGCTTCGGCGCAGGCGCTCGCCCGGCAGGTCATCGCGAGCTGCGAGGGCTACGAGCACATCGTCGTGCCCTCGGGCTCGTGCGGCGGCATGCTGCGCCACCACTACCCCGCCCTCCTCGCCGATGACCCCGTGTGGGCCGAGCGCGCGCGAGCGTTCGCCGCCAAGGCGCACGAGCTGATCGCGTTTCTCACCGGCGTGCTGGGCGTGCGGGCGGTCGAGGGGAGCTACGCGGGGACCATCGCCTATCACGACTCGTGCTCGAGCCTGCGCGAGATCGGCATCCGCGAGGAGCCACGCGCCTTGTTGCGGAGCGTTCGCGGCCTGGCGCTCGCCGCGGTGGCGGGCGGCGAGACCTGCTGCGGCTTTGGCGGCGCTTTCTGCGTGAAATATCCGGCGATCTCGGTCGAGATGGCGCGGCGCAAGACGGCCGCCATCACCGCTTCGGGCGCCGACACCTTGCTCGCCGGCGACCTCGGCTGCCTCCTGCACCTGGCTGGCCGGCTCAAGCGCGAGGGCTCGCGTATCCGCGTCCGCCATGTCGCCGAGGTCCTGGCTGGCAACGACGCCCCGCCGATCGGCGAGGCCTGAGCCATGCAGATCGCCGCGCCCGCGTTCAAGGAGCAGGCGGCCCGGGCCCTGGCCGACCCGCACCTGCAGGAGGCGCTCGGCCTCCTCGAATCCAACTTCGGCGCGAACCGACAGCGCGCGATCGAGCGCCTACCCGAGTTCGACGCGCTGCGAGATGAAGCGCGCGCGATCAAGGACCACGTGCTCGCGAATCTCGATTTCTACCTCGAGCGCTTCGCCGACAACGTCGAGCGCGCCGGCGGCGCGGTGCACTGGTGCGCGAGCCCCGAGGAAGCGCGGGCGACCATCCTGACGCTCTGCCAGAGCGTGGGCGCGCGCAGCGTGACCAAGGGCAAGTCGATGGTTGGCGAGGAGATCGGTCTCAACGAGTTCCTGCTGGCGGCCGGCATCGAGCCGGTCGAGACCGACCTCGGCGAGTACATCATCCAGCTCGCCGGCGAGACGCCGAGCCACATCGTGGCGCCAGCGGTGCACAAGACCAAGGACCAGGTGGCCGATCTGTTCTTCGCCCAGCATCGCAAGTACGGCAAGACCCGGCGGCTCGACGAGGCGCCCGAGATCGTCGCCGAGGGCCGAGCGGTGTTGCGGCAGCGCTACCTCGACGCCGACGTCGGCATCACCGGAGCGAACTTCCTGATCGCCGAGACCGGCTCGACGGTGATCGTAACCAATGAGGGCAACGGCGACCTCACCCAGCTCCTGCCCAGGATGCACATCGTGCTGGCGGGCATCGAGAAGGTGGTGCCGAACCTCGAGGACATGGCGAGCATCCTGCGCGTGCTGGCGCGCTCCGCGACCGGGCAGGAGTTCTCGGCCTACGTGACGATCTCGACCGGGCCGCGCCGGGTCGAGGACAGCGACGGTCCCGCCGCCTACCACGTGATCCTCATCGACAATGGCCGCAGCGCGCTGCTCGGCGGGCCGTTGCGCGAGGTGCTGCGCTGCATCCGCTGCGGCGCGTGCCTCAACCACTGTCCGGTCTACGGGGCGATCGGCGGTCACGCCTATGGCTGGGTGTACTCGGGCCCGATCGGCGCCGTGCTCACGCCGGGCCTGATCGGCATCGAGGCCGGCCGGCATCTGCCCAACGCGTCAAGCTTCTGCGGGCGGTGCGAGGAGGTGTGTCCGGTCCGCATTCCACTGCCGAAGCTGATGCGTCACTGGCGCGAGCAGGCGTTCGCGCGTGCGCTCAACGATCCGGCGGAGCGCTGGGCGCTCCGGCTGTGGGCGTTTCTCGCGCGACGCCCGGCGCTCTATCGCCTGGCGACGGCGCTGGCGGCGCGGCTGCTCGCGTGGGCGGCGGGCGGCAGCGGCCGGCTACAGCGGCTCCCGTTCGCCCGGGCGTGGACCGCTGGGCGGGACCTGCCCGCGCCAGAGGGCCGTACCTTCCAGGCCCTGTGGCGCGCCCGGCGCCGGACATGAGCGGGCGCG
>VGEJ01000174.1 GCA_016869335.1 Alphaproteobacteria bacterium
ATTCGTCCTCGCGCTGGTCGTGTTATTCCCGCAGATTTGTCTGATCCCCACGGGCCTTATGCCGTTGCGGTGGTAGGCGACGGCGAGCCGGCGGTATTCGCCGCGCGCGGCGACGCATTCGTGCGCCACTTTGAAACCGGCGCGCGTCAGCGGCTACACCGGCTTGCGCGTGCTCTTCCTTCGTTCGCCGGTCTCGAGGTAGCGGCCCTGGATGCCGGCCGCGGCGTCGCGGTCGCACTCCGCGGGCCAGGGTCCGAGCGGATAGCCGTACCACGGCTGCTTGGGTGAGAGCTTCGGCAGCCGCAGCTCCTCCCAGATACTGCGCGCGCGCAGCATGATGTCCTGCGGCGGCAGCGAGGTGGGCGGGTAATCCCACTTGCGCGTCGCATCGATCATCACGGTCGAGGTGCCGCGCGGCTTGGGGAAGAAGCTCTCTTCGCGCGAGGCGTCCGGCGGCGCGCTCGACGGATCGAGCAGCGCGACGCGGTTCTGGACGATCTGCATGTCCATGTGCGGCTGCATGCGGGTCGACATCGCCCAGATCACCGAATCGATGTCGTAGGCGTCGACATCCTCGTCCACGGCGATGATCATCTTCCCCTGCGCGGAGTCGAATGCCGCGGCGGCCATCATCGCCGCCGCCGGCTGGTGAGGCCGGGCCGGTGGGTGCGGCAGGTGCTGTGCCCCGGTTCTGGCGGTCAAAATAAGGGTCGCCGGGTTTGCCGGGAATGTAGAGCGGCCCGCGCTGGCCGCAGGCGGCGAGCGGCACGAGGAACGCTAGCATCAGCAGCGCCACGCCGGCCCTGAACCCTCTGTGTGCAAGCTTTGAATCGTGCACGGCAACTCCGTAACTTGAAAGAACGCGAATTATGAATGAAAGCACTTTTGTGCGAGAGGCGGTCAGTGTGCTCGACCGCATCGAAGAGGCGGTTGACGCCAGCGGCTGCGAGATTGACATCGAGCGCAAGGGCGAAGGCGTGCTGGCGCTGGAATTTGAAAACGGTTCACAGATCATCGTCAATTTGCAGGCACCGATGCGGCAAATCTGGATTGCCGCTAAAGCCGGCGGATTTCATTTCGTGCAGCAAGACGGGCGCTGGGTTGATACGCGTTCGGGCGCGGAATTTTTTGCGGCGCTTTCAGCCAAGTGTCGGCGCAGGTCGGGGAGCGCGTCGAACTGGCCGCATGATGGGCCGTGGGTCAACCGCCAGGGTCCGCGTTCGCCGCGTGTTCTACCGGTAGTCAATGCCGTCACCAGGCGGCCTGGTGCGTGGGCTATCCCCCGGGAGTCTGCGCGGCAGAAGGGATTCTGATGCGTGGACCCGATGGGAAGGGGATGGCGCATCTTGAATGCGCGGATAACTTCCTTCAGCGCGAAACCATCTCCGGCAGCCACGTCACCAGCCCCGGCCACACGGTGAGTAGGCCCGCGCACACGATCATGAGCACGAAGAAAGGCAGCGACATCCGCCCGATGGTGAACACGTCGTGGCCAGTCATCTTTTGCAGCACGAACAGGTTGAACCCCACCGGCGGCGATATCTCCGCTATCTCGATACAGATGATGAGGAAAATGCCGAACCAAAGCGGCTCGAACCCCGCGTGCGTCACCAGGGGCAGCACGACCGGCAGGGTGAGTAGAATCAGCGAGATGCCGTCCAGAAAGATGCCCAGCACGATGTAGACCAGCGTGAGCAGGAGAATCAGCAAGTAGGGCGAAAGATTGAAGCTCGCGATGCCCTCGGCCAGGGCCCTCGGGATGCCGGCGACGGCCATGAAGGATGACATGAAGCCCGCTGCCGCGACGAGGCTGATAATCATGCAACTGGTGCGAAGCGTTGCTTTCACGCTCTCCCCGAGACTGCCCCAGTTCAGCGTGCCGGAATGAAACGCGATCCCCAGCGCCCCCAGCACCCCCATGCGGCGCACTCGGTAGCGGTGATCCAGCCGCTGAAAAGCGCGCCGAAAATGAACCCGAGAAGCAGTGTCACCGGCCCCAGGTCGCGCAGGCTCGCCAGCTTCTCGCGTATGCCGGAGGGCACGCCTTGGGGCGTGCGGCCGGGGTTGGCAAGCGACCAGCCGGCGATCCAGCCGGAGAACAGCAGCATCATCATCACGCCCGGCACGATGCCGGCGATCATGAGCTTGACCAGAGACACCTCTGCCGCCACGGCGTAGATCACCATCACGATCGAGGGCGGGATGAGCATGCCAAGCGTGCCGCCCGAACACAGCGCGCCCACGGCGAGCCCGTCGTCGTAACCGCGCCGCTTCATCTCGGGCAGCGCGATCTTGGAGACCGTGGCGCAGGTGGCCGCAGAGGATCCGGAGACCGAGCCGAAGAGGCCCGAAGCCCAGACGCACACGTGCATCATGCGGCCTGGCAGCCAGTTCACCCACGCCGCCAAGCCGCGGAACAGCTGCTCCGACAGGCGCGTGCGGAACAGCACTTCGGCCATCAAAACGAACAGCGGCAGCGCCGCCAGTTCATAGCTGGTGATCGTCTTCCACAGCACAGCCTGCATGAGCGAGCCGATGCGATCGAAGGAGTAGTCCTTGAGCACGAACAGGCCGACGACGCTGACCACCAGCATCGCGGAGAACATCCAGATGCCGATGCCCAGCAGCGCAAGCAGCCCGAACACCACGAGCGCTGAGGCAACCAGCGGGGAGTCCATCAGATCACGTCCGGCGATTCATCAGCGATGCGGGCCGAGCCGGACGCCACCTGCACCAGTAGCGCCAGCATGTCGAGCAGGAACACCGCCAGGCCGGCCAGCAGCGGCAAGGGCGGCAGCCCCATGGGCAGGGCCACCAGGCTTTCGGTCTCGTAGCCGCGCTGGAAGCTGCGCCACATGTCGGTGCCGACGAACCAGGCAAAGACGCCGGTCATGGCGATCGTCGCGAGAATGCAGATCACGTCGCACACCCGCCGCGCTGCCGCAGGTACGCGCGGGCAAGCTGCGCGCGCTCACGGTAGCGGAAAAAACACGCCTCAAGGCCGAGCCGGAGATCCCTACCGTCGCCGAATCCGGCGTGCCGGGCTTCGAGGCGACGCCATGGTTCGGCGTCTTGACCAAGGCCGGCGCGCCAAAAGCGTCGGTCGATGCGCTTTCTGCGGCGATCGCGCGGATCGTGCGCCAGCCGCACGTCGAGGTGCGCTTCGCGCCGCTCGGCGTGGGGATAGTCAGCTCCACGCCGGGGGAGTTCGGTGCGCACATCGCCGCCGAGCTCGCCAAGTGGGAAGAGGTGGTGAAGCGCTCCGGCGCGAAGCTCGACTAGCCCGCGCCTTTCATGCGCGCGGCGAGCTCGGCGCTCCACTACGCGACCGGCTTGAACCCGGGCATCGTGCTGGCCTGCGCTTCCACCTTCGCCCAGAGCCCGGCGTCGCCGAGGCTCAGGTCGAGCGGCGCGCGCAGCGGCTGGCGCACGTACCACGGCGTGTCCATGAAGATCTCGAGCCGGTTGCCCTCCGGGTCGTGGAAATACACCGAGAGCGCGTTGCCGTGCGAGATCGCGTAGAGCTCCTTCACGTTCTCCTTTACCACCCGGGCGTGCATCTCGCGCAGCGCGGCGAGGCCTTCCTCGCAGAACGAGATCTGGTTGATCGGGTTGAAGCCGCCCACGGTGGGCCTGCCGCTTGCGAGGACGACCTGGTGGTGCTCGGTGGGGTTGCGGCTCAGGAAGATTAGATAGACCTTGCCGCCCGCCGTTTCGCGCATTTTTTCTAATGTGCCGGGGTCCGTGACGGTAAAACCGAGCACGCGTGTGTAAAAATCCTCCATACGCGCCGGGTCGGTCACGAAGATGCCCATGTGGCTGAACGCGAGGCGCGGCACCGCAGTCACGATCGAGGTCTCCGACTCATGAAACTCGCTACTTTCAGGACAGCGCAAGGCGCCAGCTACGGCGCGGTCACGGCGAAGGGCATTGTCGACCTGCGCCGCCATCTCGGCAACCAGTACTCCGACCTTAGGGCGCTGATTGCCGACAATGGCTTCGCCAAGGCTGCCGCGCACCTCTCGGGGGCGCCGGACTACAAGGAGTACGACATCACCTGGCTGCCGGTCATTCCGAATCCCGACAAGATCCTGTGCGTTGGCCTCAACTACCAGGACCACGTCGTGGAAACCGGGCGCAACAACACAGAGCAACCGGCGATTTTCGTGCGCGTTGCAAACTCTCAGGTCGGGCACAAGCAGCCGCTCATCCGGCCCCGCGAGTCGACCAAGCTCGACTACGAGGCCGAGATCGCCATCGTCATCGGCGAGAAGGGCCGCCGCATCGCGCAGAAGGACGCGTGGGACTACATCTGCGGCTACAGCTGCTACAACGACGGCTCAGTGCGCGACTTCCAGCGCCACACGGTGCAGTGGACCGCGGGCAAGAACTTCGCCCAGACCGGGGGCTTCGGCCCGTGGATGGTCACCGCCGACGAGATCCCTCCCGGAACCAAGCTGACGCTCTCCTGCCGCCTGAACGGCGAGCGCCTGCAGCACTCCGATACCGACCACATGATCTTCAAGATCCCGAAGATCATCGAGTACTGCTCGACCTTCACCACGCTCCTGCCTGGCGACGTGATCGTGACCGGCTCGCCCGGCGGCGTCGGCTCGCGCCGCGAGCCGCCGATCTGGATGAAGCCCAGCGACAAGGTCAAGGTCGAGATCGACAAGATCGGAATCCTCGAGAACAGCATCGCAGATGGATAAGGCACAGGAGCTCCGCCAGCTCGAAGACCGCCGCTACCGCGCCATGTGCGAGGCCAACGCCGCGACGCTCGAGCAGCTTCTCGCGGACACGCTCGTCTACACGCACTCGTATGGCGGCGCGGACAGCAAAGCGAGTTACCTCGCCGGCTTCCGCTCGGGGAAGTGGGTCTACCGCAAGATCGAGCGCCCGAAGGAGCACATCGAGATCTACGGCGACTGCGCCGTGATCACCGGCCAGGTGCGTATCGAGCTCCTTGCCGACGGCAGTCCCAAGACGCTGAACAGCGCCTACACCAACGTCTGGATCAAAGGCCCCAAAGGCTGGCAGATGGTCGCCTGGCAGTCGACGCCGCTGCCGGCGTAAAAAAAGGTGCCTGGCACCTTTTACGGCATGCTGACGTGGGCGGCGACTACGCGCCAGCCTCCGGGGTAGCCCGCGATGTCGTCAAAAATAAGCGCGCGCGAGCCTTCGCGCTTGTCGTTGAGCTGGCTGATGGCGCCGATCTCCAGGCGCGCGTCAGCGCCGTACACATCGTCGATCTCGCCGAGTTCGTGCATCTGTGCGATCCAGGCGCGCAGGTCCAGGGGGTTGCCGGTGGGGCTCATGGGTGTCTTAGGTGGAGGGATCGATGCTGGTGTGACCGCGCGGGTCCCATCGGTGCACGCCTGCGCTGTCCAGGCCGAAAAGGTCCAGCACGCGGCCGACGGTCTGTTCCACCATCTGCCCCAGGCTTTGCGGCCTGGCGTAGAAGGCCGGCACCGGCGGGTAGACGATGGCGCCGGCTCCGGTGACCTGCGCCATGCTGCGCAGGTGGCCCAGGTGCAGCGGCGTCTCGCGCACCATCAGCACCAGGCGGCGGCGCTCCTTGAGCACCACGTCGGCGGCGCGCGAGATCAGCGAGCCGGTCACGCCGCTGGCGATCTCCGAGAGCGTACGGATCGAGCATCGCGCGACCACCATGCCCAAGGTGCGGAAGGACCCGCTGGAGATGCGCGCGCCGATGTCGCTGTTGGTGTAGTTCACGTCGGCCATTTCGCGCACCTGCGCCACCGTCAGGTCCGACTCGTGGAGCAGGGTCAACTGGGCCGACTTGCTCATGACCAGGTGCGACTCCACCCCCTGGCTGCGCAGCTGCTTGAGCATGTGCACGCCATAGACCACGCCGGAGGCACCGCTGATGCCGACGATGATGCGTGGGCGCACCCCGCCCGCAGTTTGTGAGGTATTCATGCCGGGGAAATGAAGCGTTCGACGTGTCGCTGACCTTCGATGGGGGGCCCATGCTGCGGTAAGGCCAAAGCGCCCATCACGGCGTCTTCCTGGTTGGCGCCCAGGTCCGTGAAGGA
>VGEJ01000175.1 GCA_016869335.1 Alphaproteobacteria bacterium
TATGGACAAGGCCGCTTTCCTCGACTTCGTCGTCGAGGTCGTCCGCCGCATCGACAAGGAGCCCGGCTTCAAGGTCGTGCCCCGGCGCTGGGTCGTCGAGCGCACCTTCGGCTGGCTCACACGATGGCGCCGTCTCGTGCGCGACTACGAGCAACGCATCGATGTCTCCGAGGCCATGATCCATGTCGCCCTCGGAAGCCTCTTGCTCCGAAGAATAAGCCATTGAGCCAATTCTCAAACGGACTCTCACCGACTGCTCGATCACGTACATCAGGTGCACGGGATCGGCAGCAATCTCGCTGGTGTCGTAGTTGAACATCTCGGACAGGACCTTGAACGCGAACCGCGTGCTGACGCCGGTCATGCCCTCATCGACCCCGGCCGCGTCGCGGTACTCCTGCATCGATTTGGCCTTCGGGCCGGTGTCCTTGAGGCTCTCGCCGTCGTAGACGCGCATCTTGCCGTAGAGCGTCGAGTTCTCGTGCTCGCGCAGGCGCGTCAGCACGCTGAAGCGCGCGAGGATGGTGAGCGTCTCGGGCGCGCACGGCGCCTTCTCCAGCTCGCTCTCGCGCAGCAGCTTGCGATAGATCGCCGCCTCTTCAGTGGTCCGCAGACAGTACGGCACCTTGATCACACAGATGCGGTCGAGGAAGGCCTCGTTGTTCTTGTTGCTCTTGAACTGGTGCCACTCGGCCTCATTCGAGTGGGCGAGGATGATGCCCTGGTAGGGAAACGCGCCGAAACTCTCGGTGCCGATGTAGTTGCCTTCCTGGGTGGCGGTGAGCAGAGGGTGCAGCACCTTGATCGGGGCCTTGAACATCTCGACGAACTCGAGCAGGCCCTGCGTCGTGCGGTTCAGGCCGCCGGAGCAGTTGTAGGCATCGGGATCACTCTGACTGAAGTGCTCGAGCTTGCGGATGTCGAGCTTGCCGACGAGCGCAGAGATATCCTGGTTGTTCTCGTCGCCCGGCTCGGTCTTGGCGACGCACACCTGGCGCAGCTTCGATGGACGCATCTTGGCGACGCGGAAACGCGACAAGTCGCCGCCGAATTCGTCGAGCCGCTTGATTGCCCAGGGCGAGAGCAGTCCGGTCAGGCGCCGCCGCGGGATGCCGTACTTGCTCTCGAGCAGATCGCCCATGCGCTCGGGCGAGAACAGGCCCAGCGGCGACTCGAATATCGGGCTGATCTGGCGATCGGCCTTGAGGACGTAGACCGGCTTCTCCTCCATCAACCGCTTCAGGCGTTCGGCGAGCGTCGATTTGCCGCCGCCGACCGGCCCGAGCAGATAGAGAATCTGTTTACGCTCCTCAAGGCCCTGCGCGGCATAACGGAAGTAGCCGACGATACGCTCGATCGTCTGCTCCATGCCGTAGAAGTCGTCGAAGGCGCGGTAGACCTTGAGCGTGCGGTTCTGAAAGATGCGCCCGAGCCGCGGGTCTGCGCTGGTGTCCACCACCGCGGGCTCGCCAATCGCAGCCACCATGCGCTCGGCGGCGGTAGCGTGCAGCATCGGGTCGTCGCGACAGCCCAGCAGGTAGTCCTGCAGGCTCATGTCCTCGGAGGCCTCCTGCCGATAGGCGTTCGAATAGGCCTCGAAGAGATCCATGGTGGTGCTCCACACTCCGCCGGCCTCAGCGCAGCACCACTCGCGCGGTGTGCCGCAGGCCTCGTGTTCCGTTGGCCCCTATGCCTGTCTCAGCCCCGTCTCGCGCCGCCCTCCGTGTTTCCTCGCTCTGACCCCGTGTTTCTTATGCCGCCCGTCCGCCGGTATGTGGTGCCAACTACCACCGTTTCGAGTGATCGGCGATCACATCTTGTTCAGGCGTTCTGGCCGCGCTCTCGCACGGACTGTCTCGCAGTGCGGCAAAGAGTCGAGCGCCCCTGCCAGCCTCGCCCACACCTAGGCGAGGACTTTGGCAAAAGTTTGACCGCCCGCCTGCGGTGCCGTCGTGGCCTCGCCTCTGCCGCATGGCCCGCGACTCCCGTGCACGACCCGTTACCCAACGTACGCTTCGGCCCGCACACTCCAAATAATCTGAGCACAGTTGGCTGAAGCCGGGAAGTGACACTCGCACGTGCGGGCACCCCGTGCGCCAAGCCGGTCGCCAGGGGCGAATCAGACAGCGCTCCGCTCCAACTCGGCGGCGTAACCGCCGTCACGGGCCAGCCCGTTCAGCCGCGCGCGATGCCGGAACGCCTTCTGGGCGGCCGCGAAGTTGTCGGCCTTGCCCGACCAAGCCTTGAGCACCGACTGTTGCAGCGCGCGGCCGTAGGAGAAACTGAGCTGCCACGGCGGGCTGGCAATCCCATTGATGGCGTTGAGGTTGCGCGTCGCCTCCTCCTCCGACTGGCCCCCGGACAGAAAGACGATCCCCGGCACGGCGGCAGGAACCGTGCGGCGGAACGTCGCGATGGTTCGCTCCGCGATCTCGCCGGGCGATGCCTGTGTCGGGCAATCGCTGCCCGAAACGACCATGTTGGGCTTGAGCAGGATGTGTTCGAGCACGACGCGCTGCTCGAACAGGGCGGCAAAGACCCCCTGCAGCGTGGCTTCGGTCACCGCCTGGCAGCGCGCGATGTCGTGGCCACCATCCATCAGCACCTCCGGCTCGACGATCGGCACGAGCCCCGCCTCCTGCGAGAGCGCAGCGAAACGCGCGAGCGCGTGAGCGTTGACATTGATCGCGCAGGACGTCGGCAGGCCATCGCCAATCTCGATCACCGCGCGCCACTTGGTGAACGTGGCGCCGAGCTCGAGGTACTCCTTGAGGCGCTCGCGCAGGCCATCGAGCCCTTCGGTGACCTTCTCCTCGGGTGACAGCGCCAGGGCCTTGGCGCCCTTGTCGGCCTTGATTCCGGGCAGCACACCGGCGCCGTTCAGCACCGTCACGAACGGGTTCCCGGCGCGGGTCTTTTGGCGCAACGTCTCGTCGTAGAGAATCACGCCGCTGATGTGCTCGCCGATCCCTGGAGTCGTGAACAAGAGTTCGCGGTAGGCGCGGCGGTTCTCCTCGGTCGAGACGACGCCGATCGATGACAGGCGCTTTTGGATCGTCGCGCTGCTCTCGTCGGCGGCGAGGATGCCGCGTCCGCGGGCGACCAGAGCTCTGACGGTCGAGGCGAGGGCAGCCGCAGTCATGTCACGGGTCTCCATGAAATCAGCGGTGGATTCTTGGTAGCCCGAAGTGCGATCACAGTCAAAGGCAAGCTCACGGCGCGTACGGTTTCTCGTTCCTGGGCGCGCCGTCGCTCCAGCGCAACAAGCGCCGGCGCAGCGGCGGGATGTCCAAGCCGACGACGAGGATACCGAGCGGGAGCATCCAGAACCCCAGCACCGGCAGGAACCCCAAGAACCCGCCTACGATCAGCAGTAGGCCGACGACGCTGCGCAGCCCCGGCGGGACTTTGGCGTCGGTCCACAACAGCCCGCGCTGCACCACCGCGATCACGCGCGCCCTGAGGCGGCGCGGGTTCAGGGGGCCGACCCACCGCCGCCCGGACGGAAGGGCGGCGGCACCATGAGCATGGCCCCGACCTCGGCGGGGATCGCGCCGAGCGGGTTGGCGCGGCTCGGCAGCCCCTCGACGAACGGCAGGAGCTGGTGACGCGCGACCTCGAACACGCGGCGGAGCTCGGCTACCGGGTAGGCATGTTCATCGACGCGCAGATCGAGGTAGGGGTATTCCTCGCGATACATGACGCGCAGCGCCGCAGACTGCCGCCCGCGTTTGTCACCGCCCGCCCGTTGCCCGGCTTCGAGCGCGACGAGCAGGCGCTCGGGCAGGGCGAGCGAACCGCCGGCGACGAAGGCCTCCGCCATCGCCGTGATGGTGGACTCGCCGATCAGCATGTTGCCTTGCGCCGCGAAGTCCGTCCCGGTGACGTGGCCGAACCAGGGTGTGCACTCGGGCCCGCTCCACGCCGCGCTGCGCCCCGCCGCGTCGACGAGGCCGATCTGGCGAACCGCGCGGCCCGGATCGGCCGCGATCACGGCATCGAGCGCTGCTTGGGCGCTTTGTCCCGCGGCGAGGAGCTTGATCGCGTCGATCCCGAGGTAGGGATTGACCCAGGACTGGGTGGCGGCCGCGCCGACCGCCGGCTGGATGAATGGTACCAGGCCGCCGACGCCGGGAACCGCCGTGCTCACCGCGACGCCGAACATCTGGGTGCGCGGGCACCGCGCCGCGATGGAGAACGTCGTGACCTCGATCATGGGTAGCCCTCCCGCCCGCAGCGTAGCCGGCGCCAAACGACCGCAGCCTGTCAAAACTGGTGCAGTATGGTTCGGATTCCCTGCCGCTGCATCAGTTAGCGCTGGGCCCCCTCGGGGAAGTCGGTCAGCAGGACCAGGTTGCGATCGATCAGCACCCCGATCAGGTCCTCGACCACGCGAAGGAGCGCCGAGTCGCTCGCCGCGAGATAGGCCCGCATGGCTTCCTCGCCGCTGGAGCCGCTCACGAACGCAAGCAGCTCGGGGTCCTGCAGTGCCCCGGTTCGTTGGCCTCGCCGTCGGGCTCGGCCGCGACCCGGATGATCTCGCCGGCCGCATTCCGCATTACGTAGCGCACGGCATCCCCCGCGCTCAGCGCCCGACTCGCGCCATGACCTCGGCGGCGAAACGGTCCAGCCGCGCCAGCATGCGCGCCCGCTCGGGCACCTGGACGTTGACGAACACGTGGCGGAAGCCGAGTTCGCCGAGGCCCTGGATGTCGGCGGCCACGTCTGCGGCGCCGCCGGTCAACAGATAGCGCTCGCCGCTCGCGAGGCTCCTGGCATTGTCCTCGTCGTACCACGTCGACCAGTAGGCGAGGTCAAGCGTCGCCGGATCGCGCCTTGCTTCGGCGGCATAGCGCCGGACGCGCTCGACCGCGGCCTTCACCATGGCGAGCGTGTAGAGAGGGTACTGGGGGTTCGACCCGATCGGGTACCAGCCATCGCCGGCGCGCGCCGCGCGCCTGAGCGCGGCATCGCTTTCGCCGCCGATCCATATCGGCG
Source organism: Alphaproteobacteria bacterium (assembly GCA_016869335.1). Classification (GTDB taxonomy): domain Bacteria; phylum Pseudomonadota; class Alphaproteobacteria; order VGEJ01; family VGEJ01; genus VGEJ01. The sequence goes on from VGEJ01000175.1 coordinate 4,999, forward strand.
GACCGGGCTTCTGCACCGGCTTGGGCGTGAACCAGATGTCCTTGAAGTTGACGTACTGCCCTGCGAAGCGCGGCGCCTCGGCGGTCCACAACTCGCGGAAGGCGGCGATGTACTCATCCGACACCCTGCCACGCTCGGCGAAAGGTGGGGCGCCGATCTCGGCGAACTCCTCCGCCATCCAGCCGACGCCGCAGCCGACGGTGAGCCGCCCGCCCGACAGCACATCGATCGTGGCCAGCATCTTGGCCGCCATCACCGCGCTGCGGTGCGGCAGCACCATCACCGAGGTCAAGAGGCGCAGCCGCTTGGAGATCGCGGCGACGAAGGCGAGATAGCAGAGCTGTTCGAGGCACTCGCCCACCACCGAGCCGGTGAACCGGCCGCTCTCGCTGTAGGGGTAGGTCGAGCCGATACGCTTCGGAATGATGATGTGGTCGGGCACCAGGACATGGCCGAAGCCGAGCGCCTCGCCACGCTCGACAAGGGCGCGGATGTCATCGGGGTTGGCGAGCGGGCCGCCCGTCGGCAGGCTGAAACCGTAGTCCATGTCCGATCCTCCCCCTCAACTATTAACGTAGCGTACCCCAACTGGCGACCCGCTCGATGTGCAACGCGGTGACCGGCCTGTCGGCGAGCGCCATCGCCGCGTACTGCGGATAGCGGCGGCGCAGCGCGGCAAGCGCCCGGGCGTGCTCGGCGCCGCCGGTGAGCACGCTCGCTGATCCGCGCAGCAGCACCCAGCCCAGCGCCGACCAGTCGACGTCGTCGTAGCGATCGACGACAAGGGCGGCGCGCGGGTTCTCGACGATGTTGCCAAGCCGCTTGAGCGCAAGCGTGCGCTTGGGCTTCTCATCGACCACGGTGTAGACCGCCGCACCGACGAGGGCGAAACAGACCGGCACGACGTGCGGCGCGCCTTCCGAATCCGCCGTTGCGAGGTGTGCGACCCGCGCTGCATTCAGGAACCCGCGCTCGGCCGTCGTGAGGCGGCGGCGCGGCCGCGCGCCGCGGTCCGGCCCAACGTGGCTCGGCCGCCGCGGGCTCAGCCGGCTCC
>VGEJ01000176.1 GCA_016869335.1 Alphaproteobacteria bacterium
GGTCGACATAGGAGAACAGCGCTCCGGACCGTTCGTCGTTTCCACGCATCCCCGCCTCCCCGCTTCGCCAGCGCAGAGAATCACAACCCACCTCCCGCCGCGAGCGGGTTTTTCAGCAGCCTGCTAACGACGTTGCGCCGCGACCATCCGACAGCGGCCGAGACCCCGTTCGTGTTTCTGTAGGCGCTCGCCGAGCGCCAACAGATCATGGCCGGGCTGAAGCACGGCGCAGATGACTATCTGACGAAACCGATCGACTACGAGCTTCTGTTGCAGCGCATCGAGACGCGGCTGCGCCAGGTCTCGCGCATGGCGGAACGCAAGGAGCGTGGTCTCGTCAAGCTGTACAAAGCCCTGAAAAAGCCCGACCCAAGCGAACCCGAGCGCTTCCGCGCGTTCGCCGAGGCCGCGGCGGAGCTTCTGCTCGAGACCGATGCGACCGGCACGATCCGGTTCGCGTGGGGCAGCGGCAACGACGCGCTGGCGGCGCTTGCTGGCGGAGCCCCCGGTCGCGCCCTGTCCGAACTGCTCCACGAGGGCGGCGGCGAGATCCTGCCACGGCTCATCGCCGCCGGGCCGGCCGGCCGCATCGGGCCCTGCGCGGTGGCGCTGCACGGAGCCGTCGCCGGCGCCGGGCGGGCCGAGCTTCGCGGCCTGCGTACCGAGGACGGATGGCACTTCTTCGCGATCGCGCGGGGGGCCAAGCCGCAGACGATCGGGCACGATCCGGAAAGCGGTGGCCTCGATGCCCAGGGATTCGCCACCGTCGCGAAGGAGCGCCTGCGCGAGTCGGCGGCTGCCAGCAGGCCCTACGAGCTGACGATGCTGGTCGTCGACGGTCTGGCCGCGCTGATCGAGCGCGGTGGTTCGACGGCGGAGAGGGTACTGAACGAGCTTGGTACGGCGCTGAAGGAGCGATCCGTCGGTGGCGATTCGATCGGGCGCCTGGGCGCCGACCGTTTCAGTGTCATCCGTGACCCTGCGGCCGACGTGCCGAGCATCGAGGCGGTGGTCGAGACGGTAGCGGGCAAGCTTGGTCTGGCCGACGCCCTCGGCGTGTCGGCGGTGTCGCTCGAGCTAACGGATCAGGGGATGAGCGAGGACGAGACGGCGCACGCTCTCACCTATGCCATGGACCGGTTCGTCGCGGCGGGGCCGGGGGCGTTTACGCTCACCTCGCTCGCCGACAGCCTCAAGGCGCTCGTGAGCGAGGCCGTCACGCGCATCGGCGAGCCTCCGCAGCACGGTGGCTACGTGCGACGTCCAGACGGTGTTTCAGCCGGTGGTCGATCTGCGGAGCGGGGCGATCCACCACTACGAGGCGCTCGCCCGCATGGCGGGCGGCGGCTCGGCGTTCCAGCTCGTGACCTTCGCCGAGCAGGTCGGCATGATCGAGGATTTTGACCTGATGATCTGTCAGCGGGTCATCGACCTGCTGGTCGAACGCGCCAAATCCGGCCAGAACGCCAAGGTCGCCATCAACCTTTCGGCGCGCTCGCTCGAGAGCTCGCTGTTCGTGACGGTGTTGCGCAAGCTCCTGAGCCCGCACCGGCGGATCCGTGCCGACATCCTCCTCGATCTCACCGAATCCGCGCGCGTCACGCGCTTCGAGGAGATGGGCAAGGCGCTCGGCCTGTTGCAGCGCGACGGTCACACGATTTGCCTCGATGACTTCGGGGCGGGCGAGACCAATTTCGCCTATCTGCGTGCCTTCCACGTCGATCAGGTGAAGTTCAATGGCTCCCACGTGCGCGCGGTGACATCCAGCCGCCGCGGCCAGAGTTTCATCCGCGCCATGGCAGCATTGTCTCGCGATCTCGGCATCACCACGGTCGCCGAGATGATCGAGGACGCCGATCAGGCGCGTATGGTCGCGAGCCTCGGGGCCGCGCTGGGCCAGGGCTACCTGTTCGGCCGGCCCACCCCGTCGTTCACCATCAGCTTGCTGGCCGGCGCCGGCGCGGTCGGTGGACAACCTTGTCAGTCCACCCTGATCGAGCGCAGCGCCCGCCACCGCCCGCGTCAGCCCGGAAGCTCGAGGACGCGGTCGGGCGGGCTATGCCCGTCGATGAACGTCTTGATGTTGACTAACACCCGTTCGCCCATCGCGATGCGGCTTTCGAGCGTCGCCGAGGCGATGTGCGGCGTCAGCACCACGGTGTCGAGCGCCAGCAGCTTGGCGGGGATGGCCGCTCGTGCGTAGACGTCGAGACCCGCGCCGCCGATCTTGCGCTCGCGCAGGAGCTGGATCAGCGCCGTCTCGTCGATGATCTCGCCGCGCGCGGTGTTGACGACGAAGGCGTGGGGCTGTAGCAGCTTCAGTCGGCGCGCCGACAGCAGATGGAACGTGGCCGGCGTGTGTGGGCAGTTGACCGAGATGACGTCCATCCGCGCCAGCATCTGGTCGAGGCTCTCCCAGTACGTTGCCTCGAGCTCGGATTCGATCTCGGGGTGGACGCGGCGGCGGTTGTGGTAGTGGATCGACAGGCCGAATCCGCGCGCTCGGTGCGCCAGCGCCTGGCCGATACGGCCCATGCCGAGGATGCCGAGCCGCTTGCCGCCGAGACGGGCGCCGAGCAACGTCGTCGGCGCCCAGCCGGTCCAGCGCGCCGCCCGTACCAGCCGCTCGCCCTCGACGAGCCGTCGCATCACGGCGAGAATCAACGCCATCGTCAGGTCGGCGGTGTCCTCGGTCAGCACGCCCGGCGTGTTGGTGACCACGATGCCGTGGCTGTGAGCCGCGGCGAGATCGATGTGATCGACGCCTGTGCCGAAGTTGGCCACCAGTTTGAGCTGAGGTCCGGCTGCCGCAACGACTTCGGCATCGATGCGGTCGGTCACCGTCGGCACCAGCACCACGGCGTCCCTTACCGCTTCGATCATGCGAACGCGGTCGAAGGGCGTGTCGTCCTCGTTCAAGCGCGCGTCGAACAGCTCCATCATCCGCGTCTCGGTCGCGTCGGGCAGCTTGCGGGTGATGCGCACCAGTGGTTTGCGCATGGACCATGCGGAGGGTTGCGACGGTGGCGATCGAGGTCAGCCATGTCTCTAGCAGAACGTCGCCAGGGAGACAAACGGCGCCGCCCCGCCGCGACGCAGCGAGCGCTCGCGGCGGCCGTGTTCGCCGTGCTGCTGTCCGGGCTTCTCTGGGGCGCGGCGTCAAGCGACTCGGGTCTTCCGGTGCCGCGCTTCGTTTCGCTCGCCGCCGAGAAGGTCAACCTGCGTACCGGGCCCGGCGCGCGCTATCCGATCGCCTGGGTGTTCGTGCGGCGTGGCCTGCCGGTCGAGGTGGTCGCCGAGTTCGACTTGTGGCGGCAGATCGTCGACAGCGACGGCGTCAAGGGCTGGGTTCACCGTGCGATGTTGTCGGGCGAGCGCACGGCGCTTGTCATTGACGGAGTGCAGGCGTTTCGCACGCACGCCGACGATGCGGCGCCGGTGGCCTTCCGCGCCGAGCCCGGCGTGCTCGGGGCGCTGCGGGGCTGTCGTGGCGTGTGGTGCCAGCTCGAGGTTGCGGGGCACCGCGGCTGGACCCGCCGTACCAACCTCTGGGGAGTCTATCCCAGGGAGGAGGTGCGCTGATCAGTCGAGGTCGTGCCCGAGCTCGGCACGCACGGCGGGGCCGAGGCGGGTCATGTGCGCATAGTTCTCGTGACCGATCGCGAGCACCGCGGCGCACCGGGGGTCGCGGAACTTGGCGACCTGGGCCGGGGTCAGCGGAAACCGGAGGAAGTGTAAGGCCGAGGTCTTGCCACTCGGCGTCGTACGCTCGACGTCGCCCTCGGGTAGCGCCGCGATCACCTCGCCATCGAGGGCAAGCGACACGGTGCGCTCGACGCCGCCGAGGCGAGCGAGCTCGCGCTCGCGCCGGTCGCGGTCGTCGATCTCGAGCATCAGTGTGGCCACCAGCTCGTGGCCCTGCGGGATGAGCGGGTTGTAGGCCTCGATCTCGCCCGCGATTTGTGCCTCGCCACCGCCCTCGATGCGCAGCATCTCGTGCACCTGCAGCCACATCGTGTCGTAGCTTTCGAAGTGGAAGGTCGCAAACGGGCCGACCGCGACCAGGCGGTTCACCTTGGTCGCGGCGAGGGCGCGCTGGCGTTCCGCGCGCACATGCCCGTACTCGGTCATCGCCAGGACGTCTGCCTGAGTGATGCGGCGCGCGGAGCGCGGCACGGCGGCTACACCTCGAAGCCGTAGGCCAGCGCGAACAGCTCGATAGGATGGTAGCTTCGGGGCGGCAGCGCCTTGCCGGGTTCGGTGTGGCGCTCCATGCCCTGGAGAATGTGGTCGCCGGCCAGCGGGCACTCCGAGGACACGAACGGACGGTTGCTCTGCGCCGCTTGCTTCATGACGTTTTCGCCAACCTTCATCCCGACCTCGAAGTTCTCCTTCATCACGCCCCACGAGCCGCCGTGCCCCGAACATCGCTGCATGATCATGACGTTGGCCTTGGGGATGAGGCGCAGCATCACGGCAGCCTTCACACCGATGTTCTGGGCCCGCGAGTGGCAGGCGTGATGGAAGGCGATGCCGCCGCTCAGGGGCTGGAGGCCCTCGGCCAGCCCTTCCTTGCGGGCGATCTCGACCACGTACTCGGTGATATCGCGGGTCGCCTGGGCGAGCTTCTTGACGTTCTCGTCCTTCGGCAGCATCAGCGGCCACTCCGACTTCAGCATGAGGGCGCACGAGGGGATGAGGGCGACGACGTCGTAGCCCTCGTCGATGCGGGGCGCGAGCGCCGCGGCGATGCGCCTGGCGCGGCCGGCGACATCGTCCATGTCGCCGCGCTCGAGCTGCGGCATGCCGCAGCACTCCGGATACATGACCTCGGCGGCGACACCGTTCTTCGCCAGCACCCGCAGCGCCGACATGCCGATCGTCGGGTTGTTGTACTCGGCGAAGCACGTTGCATAGAGGAGCGCCTTGCGCCCGAACGCGGGCGCGCTCTGGTTGACCGCGGCCGCTTCGGCGGCGGCCCGCTTGCTGAACGCACGGCCGTGGAACGGCGGCAGAAAGGCGTCGCGGTGGATGCCGGCGACTGATTCCATGACCGGCCGCGTCAGCATGTTCGAGCGGCGCGCGGCCCAGTTGGCGAGCGGAGCGACCGCGCCCATGAGCTTGCCGTTGCGATCGGTGCGGCCGAGCTCGCGCTCGAAGAAGCCGAGATGGCCCTGGCGCAGCTCGACCGCCCGATAGCGCACCATCAGGTGCGGGAAGTCGAGCGCGTACTCGTGCGGTGGCACGTAGGGACAGCTCACGATGTAGCACATGTCGCAGATCGTGCAGGCATCGGCGACCGGTCTGAAGTCGGCGCTCTTGACGTTTTCTACTTCGCCGCCCTCGGACTTGTCGATCGCGTCGAACAGCCGCGGAAAACTGTCGCACAGCATGATGCAGCGCCGGCAGGTGTGACAGACGTCGAACACGCGGCGCAGCTCCTGGTCGAGCTTCGCCTCGTCGTAGAAGTCGGGATTGGTCCAGTCGATCGGATGACGGAGCGCGGGGTCGGTCTTGCCCTCTTTCATGCCTGCAACTCCCCTGGCGGACGATAGCGCGGCGCCACGGGACCGCGGTTGTGCCGCGGACCCGAAGGGGCGCCGCCGGTGGCGAGTGGAACGCGGCTTAAGCGAGCGTGTCGAGGGCCTTCTGGAAACGCCCGGCGTGCGATTTCTCCGCCTTCGCCAGGGTCTCGAACCACTGGGCGATCTCGGCGAAGCCCTCGTCGCGCGCGGTGCGCGCCATGCCCGGATACATGCTCGCATACTCGTGAGTCTCACCGGCAATCGCGGCCTTCAGGTTGGCCCTGGTCTCACCGATCGGCTCACCGGTCGCGGGGTCGCCGACACCTTCGAGGTAGTGCAGGTGGCCGTGCGCATGGCCGGTCTCGCCCTCCGCGGTCGAGCGAAACACGGCCGAGACGTCGTTGTAGCCCTCGACGTCCGCCTTCTGCGCGAAATAGAGATAGCGCCGGTTCGCCTGCGACTCGCCGGCGAAGGCATCCTTCAGGTTCTGGTGCGTCTTG
>VGEJ01000177.1 GCA_016869335.1 Alphaproteobacteria bacterium
CCGGGTGCCGAACGCCGCCGCGGTGCCGGGCGCCGTGGCCGCGTTCCTCGCCAGCCACAACCTGCCGAGCGCGCTCGTCCTGGCGCCGGACCCCGCGCTCGCCGCGCTGCCGTGGGCCGAGCACCCGCTCATCGCCTGCCGCGCCGGCCCGGCGGTCGAGACCGACGCGACCAGTCTGACCATTGCCCTTGCAGCGGTCGCCGAGACCGGGACGCTGGTCTTTGCGTCGGGGCCGAGGGCGCCGAGCACGCTCCTCTTCCTGCCCGAGAACCACATCGCGGTGGTCGCGGCCGAGGCCGTGGTCGGCGCCTGCGAGGACGCGATCTCGCGGCTGCGGGCGCGCCACCGCGCGGACGATGGGCGGCTCGCCTTGCCGCGCACGGTCAACATGGTGACCGGACCGTCGCGGACGGGCGACATTGCGCTCAAGATCGAGCTCGGCGCGCACGGGCCGCGCCGGGTCCACGTGATCCTGATCGATGCGCAGCCGGGAGCCGGCGGCGGTGGCGCGGCCTAGGTCGGGCAAGGCGCGCGGTGCGACGGCAGCGGAGCGTGCGCTGTTTGCCGCAGCGATGCGCGGCACCGCGCCGTACGATGGGCGGCGGGGGCCAGCGCCCTCCGCCGCGCCGCCTTCGGTTAGCCCCGAACCGCCGCAGCGAAGCCCGACAGCGGCGCCGCCGACGCGGAGCGGGCGCGGACTCGACAAGCGCACCGCGCAGAAGCTGCGCCGCGGTGCGCTGGCGCTCGAAGGCCGGCTCGACCTTCACGGCCACACTTTGGCCGCGGCGAGCGGCGCGCTGCGCGCCTTCGTTTTCGCCGCCCACGCCGGCGGCAGGCGCTGCGTTCTGGTTATCACGGGCCGCGGCATGCCGCGTGCGGACGCGGAAGCGCCGTTCCGGGAGGATGGGCGGCGGGGTGTCCTGCGCGAGCTCGTGCCGCGCTGGCTCGCCGAGCCGCCCCTGATGGATTGTGTGCTGGCGACGGCGCCGGCCCAGCCCCGTGACGGCGGCGCCGGCGCCCTCTATGTCCTGTTGCGCCGCCGCCGCTAAGAGCTGCGTCCCGCGACCATCAGCGAGCGCAGCGCGATCTCGCCGCCGCGGTTGATGAGGCCGACCCCGTCGAACGTACCCGACACCTCGGCATCCTCCGGGGTCAGGAGTTCCGTGTCGTCGAGCCGCACGACCATGTCGCCCTCGGTGGTGCGGGTCCACGACAAGGTGTGGTTGCGGCCATCGCGCAATGGCACCGCGCCTTTGGCGTTGGCCGCCACCACGGTGGCGCCGGAACTCAGCACCCGAACCAGCGTCAAGCTGCCGTCCGGCGCGAGTACCAACCGGTAGCCGTTTCTCCGCTGCTTGCCCTGGAACAGCACCAGCTCGGCGGTGTCCATCAGCTCGGGCAGCGCGATCACGGCGGTGAGCGCGAAGTCGTTGCTGATGCGCTGGGCCACGAACGCCTCGGCCGCGCCGGCCGTGGTCGACCGACTCGAGCTGCTCGCGGAACCGTTGAGCTGCTTGTTGAGGAGATCGGCAAAGAGATCGGCGGCGAGGTCCTTGGTCGAGGTCTTGGCCTTCTTGCTCGCGACCGCACGGCTCGACAGGCCGCCGCCCCACGCACCGTAGCGCTCCTCCGCCGCGCGCCACATAGTCATATCCTCAACCCTCCGCGCGTTTTCGCGCCAGACTACACCGGCCGGGTCAGCCTTGACCACCGGGGACCAGAGCGCGCGCTGGGTGTGGCGGGAGAGCGGGGATTCCTGCTACAAGGGCGGCCGATACTGAGGCGGAGGTCCACGATGGCCGCGGGCAAGGGCGGAAGCGCTCCGTCCGTGATCGGCACGGTTCCTGCCGGTCGCACGGCGCGCATCGAGCGCCGCACCAACGAGACCGCCGTCCGCGTCACGGTCAACCTCGACGGCACGGGTAGCGCCGAGGTCAAGACCGGCATCGGCTTCCTCGACCACATGCTCGAACAGCTCGCGCGCCACAGCCTGATCGACCTCGGCGTCCGGGCCGAGGGCGACCTCCATATCGACTATCATCACACCAATGAGGACACCGGCATCGCCATCGGCCAGGCGGTGGACGAAGCACTGGGCGAGCGTCGCGGCATCCAGCGCTATGGCGCCGCTGTCATCCCGATGGACGAGGCCCTCACCCGCGTCACGGTCGACGCCTCGGGCCGGCCCTACCTGGTGTGGCGGGTCGCGCTCAGCCGGCCGAAGCTCGGCGAGATGGACACCGAGCTGTTCAAGGAGTGGTTCCAGGCCTTCGCCCAGAACGCGCGGCTGACGCTACACGTCGAGAACCTGTACGGCGAGAACACACACCATATCGTCGAGTCGTGCTTCAAGGGACTGGCGCGGGCGCTGCGCGAAGCGGTGGAGCGCGATCCGCGGCGCGCCGACGCGGTACCCTCGACCAAGGGCCGCCTGGGCGGCTAGGTGTCCGGCGATGCGGATCTACACCGTTCATCTGCGCGGCGAACGCGAGGGTGGCGGGGCCGCCGAGACCGTGGTCGTGCGCGAGGGCTTCTCGTGGGCCGCGTTCCTGGTGCCACCGCTGTGGGCGCTCTACCACCGCTTGTGGCTGACCGCGGTGCTGATGGGCGTGATCGGCGGTGCCGTGGCCTATGGGCTGCTCCTGCGCGCGGGCGATCCGGCGACCGGCGCGGTGATGGTGGTGATCGTACTGGCCGGGTTCGGCGCGATCGCGAACGACTTGCGGCGCTGGTTCTTGGCGCGGAGCGGGTTCCGGCTTGCCGGCGTGGTCGCGGGCGAGGATCTGGCCGGTGCGGAACACCGCTGGTTCGCGGCCGCCCCGCGCGCGGCGTCGCCGCCCGCCCGGTCGCTGCCGCACATTGCGCCCTACGCCTTCGATCCCACCTATAGGCCATGACCGTCGCCATCGTCGATTACGGGTCGGGCAATCTGCGCTCGGCCGCAAATGCTTTTGAGCGCGTGATCCGCGAGCACATGGGCCACGACGGGGTTACGGTGAGCGCCGATCCGGTCGTGGTCGCCGCGGCCGAGCGCGTCGTGCTGCCGGGCGTCGGCGCCTTCGCCGACTGCCACAGCGGGCTCGCGGCCATCCCCGGCATGCTGGCGGCGCTGCAGACCGCGGTGATCGAGCGCGGGCGGCCCTTCCTCGGCATCTGTGTTGGCATGCAGCTCATGGCGAGCCGTGGGCTCGAACACGGCATTCATCTCGGCCTCGACTGGATCGGCGGCGAGGTCACCGCGCTGAAGCCTGCGGCGCCGGTCGGCGCGGCCTTTGGCTTCCTCGCGACGCGACTGCCGCACATGGGTTGGAACGAGCTGGTGATCGACGCCGATCACCCCGTGCTCCATGGCATCCGGACGGGCGATCATGCCTACTTCGTGCATTCCTTTGGCTTCCGCGCGGCCGACCCGGCGGTCGTCCTGGCGCACGCCGACCATGGCGGGCCGGTCACGGCAGTGATCGGGCGGGCCAATCTCGTCGGCACCCAGTTCCACCCCGAGAAGAGCCAGACCACGGGCCTCCGCTTGATCGCCAACTTCCTTGCCTGGCAGCCATGAAGAAGATGAGGACGGCGGTCGAACGCCTGACCGAGTTCCAGAGCAGCGATCTCGAGGATCTGTGCCAGGCCACGGAAGAGGCGATCATCGACGGCCTGGGTTTCGAGTGGCTGAAGCCACCGGGGCGGCGGGCGCTCGAAACCTACTGGCGCGGCGTGCTCCTCGTGCCCGAGCGCCAACTGTTCGTCGCCCGCCTCGATGGTACCATCGTCGGCACCGGGCAGCTCGTGCTGCCGACGCGGAGCAATCAAGCCGGTGCTTTCGACTTCCGCCTCACGACGTTCTTCGTTACCCCGTGGGCGCGCGGGCACGGCTTGGCCCGCGGCCTGTTGCGCGAGGTCGAGGACGCGGCACGCCGCCAGGGGGCGAAGCAGATCAGCCTCGAAGTGCGCGCGACCCAGGACGCGGCAATCCACCTCTACGAGACCTCGGGCTACGTCCGCTGGGGGATCAAGCCGCGCTTCGCGCTGATCAGGCGCAAGTACATCGAGGGCTACTACTACACCAAGGACCTCACGGCGGAGGCGCCAGAGGGTGGCAAGACGCTGCCGGTGGCGGTAGCGACGAGAGGGCCGGGGTGATCCTCTACCCGGCGATCGATCTCAAGGATGGCGCCTGCGTCCGCCTGCTGCGCGGCGCGCTTGACCAGGCGACGCTCTATGAGCGTGACCCGACCGTGGCGGCGCGGCGCTTCGCCGGGCTCGGATTCGACTGGCTCCACGTCGTCGACCTCGACGGTGCGGTTGCCGGTGCGGCCGTGAACGCGGCGGCGGTGCAGGCGATCCTCGCCGCAGTGCCGCTCCGCGTACAGCTCGGCGGCGGTATCCGCGACATGGCGGCGATCGAGCACTGGCTCGCGGCCGGTGTCAGCCGGGTCATTCTCGGCACCGCGGCGGTGCGTGATCCCGCGCTGGTGGTGGCTGCCTGCCGGGCCTTCCCTGGCCGCATCTGCGTCGGCATCGACGCCCGCGGCGGGCGCGTGGCCACGGCCGGCTGGACCGAGGCGAGCACGCTTGCCGCCGACACGCTCGCTCGGCGCTACGCCGACTCTGGCGTCGCGGCCCTGATCCACACCGATATCGAGCGTGACGGGGCGCTCGGCGGCGTCAATGTCGCGGCGACGGCGGCGCTGGCCCGGTGCGTCCCGGTGCCGGTGGTCGCCTCGGGTGGGGTCGCCTCCCTGGCCGATGTCGCCGCGGTCCGCGCCGCCGAGGCGGACGGCGTGGCCGGGCTCATCATCGGCCGCGCGTTCTATGACGGCGCGCTCGATCCTGCCGCCGCACTTGCCCTGGCCCAGGGCGGGGGCGAACCGGCGCGAGCCCGCCATGCTTAAGGCGCGGCTCATCCCCTGCCTCGACGTCAAGGAAGGCCGCGTGGTCAAGGGGATCAACTTCGTCAACTTGGTCGATGCGGGTGACCCGGTCGAAGCGGCTCGCGCCTACGATGCGGCCGGCGCGGACGAGCTCTGTTTCCTCGACATCACCGCCAGTCACGAGAACCGGGCGACGATCTACGAGGTCGTCGGTCGCACCGCGGAGCAGTGCTTCATGCCGCTCACCGTTGGCGGCGGCGTGCGCACGCTCGAGGACGTGCGCCATCTGCTGCTCGCCGGCGCCGACAAGGTCTCGATCAACACCGCTGCGGTCGCGCGACCGGAGTTCATCCGCGAGGCGGCCGAGAAGTTCGGCAGCCAGTGCATCGTCGCCTCGATCGATGCCAAGCGCTCAGGCGCGGGCTACGAGATCTACACCCACGGCGGGCGCCGCCCGACGGGCTTCGACGCGCTCGGTTTCACCGCCACCGTCGTCGCCAACGGCGCGGGCGAGATCCTGCTCACCTCGATGGACCGCGACGGCACCAGGGCCGGCTTCGACCTCGAACTCACGCGCACGATCGCCGACAGCGTGGCAGTGCCGGTGATCGCCTCGGGCGGCGCCGGCGGCGTGGCCGATCTCATCGCCGGCATCCGCGAGGGCCATGCGACCGCGGTCCTCGCCGCCTCGATCTTCCATTTCGGCGAGATCAGTGTGGCCGATGCGAAACGGGCGATGCAGGCCGCCGGCATCCCGATGCGGGGTGTGCCGTGACGGCGCCCGCCGAGCCCGACCTCGGGACGGTGCTGCTGCGGCTGGCCGCCGTCCTCGAGGCACGTCGCGGGGGCGACCCGGCGACCTCGTACGTGGCTCGCCTCATCGGCGCGGGACTGACGCGGATCGTCCAGAAGGTCGGCGAGGAGGCGGTCGAGACGGTCATTGCCGGGGCGCAGACCGATCGTGCCGGACTGGTTCGCGAGAGCGCCGATCTGCTCTTCCATCTCCTGGTGCTGTGGGCTGCCGCCGGGGTATCGCCGGCCGAGGTCGCCGCCGAGCTGGCGCGCCGCGAGGGCGTCTCGGGCCTGGCCGAGAAAGCGGCACGTGACACGAACCGAGGTGGACAGCCATGAGCTACGACCGTACCAATG
>VGEJ01000178.1 GCA_016869335.1 Alphaproteobacteria bacterium
GGCCGACGCCGTTGCGGTTGTGCGCTTCGCGCGCGACATCGAACAGGCTCACGCGGCGGTCGGTGCCCTTGACCCGGTAGCTGCCTTCGGCGAACTCGAGATCGGCGACCGCGGCCTCGAGCAACTCGCCCGCGATGTCCTTGCCCAACGCCACCGCGTTGTCGGCCGCGACCACCATGGTGGAGCCGCCGATGACCATCGCCTTCGAGCCGCCGGTGCCCTGACCATTGGCGAGGAGATCGGAATCGCCTTGGATGATCGTGATCGCCTCGAACGGCACGCCAAGGTGATCTGAGACGATCTGGGCGAAAGAGGTGACCTGCCCCTGGCCGTTGTTCTGCTCGCCACTGAAGATGGTGATCTGGCCACCGCCGTCGATCGTTACGATCGCCTCGTTGTGGTCGGGGACACCGGGTGTCGCCTCGATATAGGTGGCGATCCCGAGGCCGCGGAGCCGGCCGCGGCGGCGCGCCTCGCTGCGACGGGCCTCGAAGCCCGCCCAGTCCGACAGCCGGATTGCATCGCGCATGTTGCGATCGAAATCGCCGCTGTCGTAGGTGTGGAGGAGCGCCGTCTTGTACGGCATCTTGCTCGGCGGGATGAAGTTCTTCCGCCGCAGCTCGGCTCGGTCGATGCCGAGCTCGCGCGCGCTCGCGTCGACCAGGCGCTCGACCAGGTAGTTGGCCTCCGGCCGTCCTGCGCCGCGGTAAGCATCGACCGGCACGGTGTTGGTGAAGACGCCGAGCACCTCGACATGGATGGCCGGAAAGTCATAGAGGCTCGCCAGCAGCGGCGCCCCGGCCCAGGTCGGGATCGCGGGCGCGAACTGCGACAGGTAGGCACCCATGTTTGCGACCTTGCGGACGCGGAGCCCGAGGAACTTGCCCTCGCGCGTCGTCGCGAGTTCGGCGTGCACGACGTGATCGCGGCCCTGAACGTCGGAGAGGAAGCCCTCCGACCGCTCGGCGATCCACTTGACTGGCCGGCTGGTGCGCATCGTCGCCCACAGCACGATCGGGTACTCCGGGTACATGAAAAACTTCATGCCGAAGCCGCCGCCGACGTCGGGCGTCATGACACGGAGCCGATCCCTGTCGAGCTTCAGGAGGTTGTCGCAAAGCTGCGCCTTCATCGCGTGCACACCCTGCGAGGAGACGTGGAATACCAGCCGACCGTCGGCGGCCTTCTCGGCTACGGCGCCACGCGGCTCCATGCTGTTGGCGACGACGCGGTTGTTGATGATGTCAAGCCGCGTGACGTGCTCGGCGCGGGTGAAGGCGTTGTCGGTTGCCTTCTCGTCGCCCAGCGCCCAGTGGAAGGCGAGGTTGCCGGGGACACCCTCCCACACCCGCGCTGAACCGGCGTCGAGCGCCCGCGCCGTATCGGCGATGACCGGCAGCGTCCGGTAATCGACGCGGATCAGCTCGGCGGCGTCCTTGGCCTGGGCCGGCGTGGCGGCAATGACGGCGGCGACCGGGTCGCCGACGTGACGCACGCGATCGACCGCCAACGGCCAGCGCGGAACATCGGCCCGCTTCGAGCCGTCCTTGTTGTCCATGGGAATCATGCAGGGCAGGTTGCCGAAGCCGGCGGCGCGATAGTCAGCGCCGGTGATGAGATCGATGACCCCGGGCGAGGACCGCGCCTTGCTCACGTCGATGTGCACGACGTCGGCGTGCGCGTGCGGCGAGCGCAGGAAGTGGGCGTAGGCCAGACCCGGCGGATTGATGTCGTCGAGGAAACGTCCGGTGCCAGTGATGAGGCGATCATCTTCGACGCGACGGACGGACTGCCCGATACCGAACTTGGCCATGCTTGCCCTCCCCACGCTGCTCAGACGCGCTTCATGGTATCAGCTACGCGTTCGGCGATCATGACCGTGGTCAAGTGCGTGTTGGCGCGGCAGTCGGCCGGCATGACCGAGGCATCGACGACGCGCACGCCGGCGATCCCGCGCACCCGGCAATCCGGGCCCACCACCGCCCGCGGGTCCTCGTACGCGCCCATTCTGCAGGTTCCGGCGGCGTGCTGGGCATCGGCTGCCTCGGCGAGCAGCCAGGCATCGATCGCGGCATCGACCTCGGCGGCGCTGCCGCTTGCAAACTCAGCGATGGTCTTGCCGGTCGAACCCACCGTGATGCTGCGGCTGATCGCCGTCACGGCGCGCTGGCCACCGATGGCAAACAGGCGCCGGCCGGCATCGCGCAGGCGGGTCAGGTCGCGCTCGTCAGACAGCATGCGCTCCTCGACGAAAGGATCGACCGTGGGGTCAGCCGACACGAGCCGCACCTCGCCACGCGAAAACGCCTGGAACAGCGAGGCGTAGATGCCGGCCGCACCGAACGCGTCGGGGTTCTTGTCGCTGAAACCGCCGTGGTTGAGCGCGATCAGGATCATGTCGCTCATGCCCGCGCCGGCTAACCCCGAGCTGTACTTGACGCAGCAGTTGGTGTGACGCGCGTCGGGGTCCTTCGGACGAATGTCCTCGTTGAGGTTGAGCTCGATCCGGACCAGGGGATGGTCGATCAGGTTCCTGCCCACCGCCGCCAGATCGTGGATCGGCGCGATGCCGTGCGCCTTGAGCTCCGCCATCGGCCCGACGCCGGAGCGCATGAGCACCGCGGGACTGTGCACCGCACCGCACGAGAGAACGACCTCGCGGCCGCGCAGTTCCATCCAGGTGCCGGCGACGCGCGCCCGCACTCCGCCCGCGCGGCGCCCCTCGAACAGCACCTTGTCGACGAGCGCCTCACCCCGGATGGTGAGGTTGGGGCGGCCGCGCGCCGGCTCGATATAGGCATCATTGGTGGAGACGCGGCGCAGGCCCCGGCTGTTGATCGGGTAGTTGGCAACCCCGATCGCATTCGGCGCGTTGAGATCGGGGTTCCACGGATAACCGAGCGCGAGCGCGGCATCGCGGAGCGCGATGTCGACCGGACCCCAGGTCTCGGGCGGGGCATGGTAGATGGGCAGCGGCCCGCCGAGGCCGTGATAGGGCGCGTCGGCGAAGCTGCCCTCGTCCTCGAGGCGGCTGAAATAGGGCAGGACATCGGTGCCCGCCCAGCCCTCGCAGCCGAGTTCGGCCCACTCGTCGAAGGCCGACTGGACACCGCGGATGGCGATTTGGCCATTGATGGCCGAGGAGCCGCCCACGCCCTTGCCGCGCCAATAGAGCCGCGGCGTCTGTTTCGTCGTGCGCCGGGCCATGAGGCCGGGCCACTGATAGCGCTCGATCATGTCGGGCGGCAGGATCACGCCAAACGGGTTCGGGCTCTGGATCGCCGGTGGCGTGTCGGCCGAGCGGTAGTCGGGCCCGGCCTCGAGCAACAGCACCTGCTTGGTCGCCTGCTCGGACAATCGCGCGGCAAGGACCGCTCCCGCCGATCCGGCGCCGACGATGATGTAGTCGTACTCCACGCGTCTCGCCCTATGCGCGATGGCACGGTCCGGTCAGGACAGCGGCACCGCCGCCCTCGGCGGCCGCCGTGGCGCCTGCCACCCGTCCGCTCATTGTGCCGCGCCGCCGCGGGCGCCGCGTCGGACCGTGCCGTCGCGGAAAGCGGCCGTCACCTCGTCGGCCGGGGTGTTCGCCCAGTAGCAGGCGCTGAGCCGTCCATTGCCGCGCTGGATCGTGGCGGGCTCCTCCGACCAGCAGCGTTCGAACGCGAGCGGACAGCGCGTGCTGAAGGTGCAACCCGGCGGAATGTCGATTGGGCTTGGCGGCTCGCCCTCGAGCAGGCACTCGCGGGCATCGTAGCGCCTGGGCTCGATCGTCGGCACGGCCGATAACAGCGCCTTGGTGTACGGGTGGCCCGGGTCGAAGAACACCGAGCGGTTGTCAGCGATCTCCACCACCTTGCCGAGGTACATCACCGCGATGCGGGTGCATGCCCGGCGCACCATCGCCAGATCGTGTGAGATGAAGATGTAGGTGAAGCGGTGCTCCGCCTGCAGCCGGTCGAACAGCTCCAAGAGACGTGCCTGCTCAACCTGATCGAGCGCCGAAAGGGTCTCGTCGAGGATGAGGAGTTCCGGCTCGAGCACCAGAGCGCGGGCCAGGTTGATGCGTTGCCGCTGCCCGGCGCTGAGGCCGATCTGCAGGTGATCGTAGAGGCTCGCCGGCAGCCCGACCTCGC
The DNA here is from genome assembly GCA_016869335.1 of Alphaproteobacteria bacterium. Lineage (GTDB taxonomy): Bacteria > Pseudomonadota > Alphaproteobacteria > VGEJ01 > VGEJ01 > VGEJ01. The sequence goes on from VGEJ01000178.1 coordinate 4,137, forward strand.
TCATCACGGCGCGGACCTTGTCGTGGATCTGCTTGCGGCTGCCGCCACCGTGGATGCGCAGCGCCTCGGCGATGGTGCGGCCGACCGGCATGTGGGGTGGCATCGAGTTGTAGGGATCCTGGAGCAGAAGCTGGAAACGCTTGCGCAGGTTGAGGATTTCGCGCCCCGACATCGCCGCGATGCTCTTGCCATGAAACAGGATCTCGCCCTGCTCGGGCTTCTCGACCCAGCTCAAGAGGCGCGAGAGGGTGGACTTGCCGCACCCCGACTCGCCCACGAGGCCGAAGTTCTCGCCCGCCATCACGTCGAAGGTGACGCCGCGAACCGCTTGCACGTCCTTGTGGCCGAAGAACGTGTTCGGGTCGGCCACGCGGTAGGTCTTGTGGACATTGTGCACGCCGAGGATCGTGCTCGGATCGCCGATGCGCTCGCGGATATCGTGCCCCTCCTGCGCCGTCCAGATCCGCGGCAGGCGATCGAGCAGCGTCTTCGAATACTGATGCTCCGGGTGGTCGACGAGGCGCTGCGGGGTCGAGCGCTCGATGATGCGGCCCTCCTGAAGCACGATGATCTCGTCGGCGATCTCGCGCACGACCGCGAGCGAGGACGAGATGAAGATGATCGAGGTATTGAAGCGCTCGCGCAGCTCGGCGAGCAGTCGCAGTATCTGCGCCGCGATCGTGACATCGAGCGGCTGGGTGACGTTGTCGGCGAGGAGGAAGGCGGGGTTGGTGACTAGCGCATCGACGATCAGGGCGCGCTGCATCATGCCGCCGGAGAACTGGAACGGGAACTCGTCGAAACGCTCGTGCGGGCGCGGGAGGCGCACCGCCTCCAGCACGTCGATGACGCGCTTGCGGGCAGCCGCCTGCGAGATACCGGGCTCGACCGCCTTCAGCTTCTCGACAATCTGATGCCCGACGGGAAGCGTCGGATCGAGGGCGCTGCCCGGATCTGATCCGATGTAGCCGATCTCGCGGCCACGCAGCGCCTGCATCTCCGCCGGCGGCAGCGTCAGCAAGTCGCGCCCGCGGTACCCGACCGCGCCGCTCGTGATCCGCAGCGGCTCGCTCACGGCGTTGACGACGACCCGGCTCAACACCGTCTTGCCCGAACCCGACTCGCCGATGATGCCCAGCACCTGCCGCTCGCCGAGCTGGAACGAGACATCACGCAGAATCGGGGTGCCGTGGCCGCGGCGCACGAGGTCGACCGAGACATTGAGAACGTCGAGCAGCGGCCCGGCCATGCTAGATGATTCCCTTGAACAGCTTGTTCCGCGCGCGCTCGAGCGCCGAGCCCATCACGTTGATGCTCATCAGCGCGATGATCAGGAAGATGCCCGGCATCGTCGGAATCCACCAACTGTTCACGATGTACTTCGTGCCGTCGGCGATGATATTGCCGAAAGTCGGGACGGGCGGTTGGATGCCGATGCCGATGAAGCCGAAGATCGCCTCGAAGATCATCATGCGGGCGACGTCGAGCACGGCGACGAAGGCCACCGGCGGCAGGATGTTGGGGGCGATCATCAAGAGCATGATGCGGAGGTCGCTGGCGCCGAGGATGCGTGCGCCGCGCACGTATTCGCGCTCGCGCTCAGCCAGCGCGACACTCCGCACCACGCGCGCGTAGGTCGGCCAGCCGGCGAGGACCAGCACCGCGACGATGGTGAACGGGTTCGGCCGGGTCACGCCGAGGATCGTGATTGCCAGGATGATCACCGGGATCGAAAGCTGGGCGTCGGTGAAGCGCATGAGGATGACGTCGATCCAGCGCCCCCAGTAGCCCGAGGCGACGCCGAGCGCGCAGCCGATAACAAACATGAGGACGACAGCGGCGACCGCGATGCCGAGC
>VGEJ01000179.1 GCA_016869335.1 Alphaproteobacteria bacterium
GCAGCGTGGCGATGAGATTGCCGAGCCGGTCGCCGCGGGCCTCGATTCCAGCCTCGCCGAGGCGCGACCTCAGCCACCGGCGAACCCGGTCCTCGTGCCCGGAGAGGCCGGCAATCGCCATCAGCGCCAGAAGGTCCGTGCGGAGGCGCCCACGCATCTCACGTCCGTCCGTCATGTCAGCGGCCCCGCGCGGCGCGCACAAACTCGGCAGCACGCTCCGGATCGACCGGCTTCCAGGTGTCGCCGCCGATCTTCAGCGCCGAGCCGACGATGCAGCCGTCAGCCACCGCAAGCACCTCGCGCACCGTCCCGTGCTTCACCCCCGTGTTCGCCAGCACCGGGGTGGCCGGGAGTGCCCGCTTCACCGCCTCGAGATCCGTCATCGCGGCGGCCTCGCCCGTGATCTGACCCGAAACCAGCACCGCGTCGGGAAGGCTCGAAAAGACGGCGCTGCGCGCCCGGTCGGCGAGCGAACGCCGGTCGAGCGACCAGGCGAACTCGGCGGAGACGTTGTAGAGGAGCGCGAGATCGGCGCGCCCGAGCCGGTCGCGATAGCGCACCGCCTGTCCCGCGTCAGGCGTCCAGAGGCCCATGTCAGAGGCGTACGCGCCGGTGAAGATTTCGCGCGCGAAGGCGGCGCCGGTCGCGGCCGCGAGCGCCAACGTCGCCATCGGGTCCCACAGAACGTCGACACCGAAGGGCAGACGGAGGTGCCCGCGCAGGCGTCCGATCACATAGGCCATGGTCGCGGTCGCGGCGGCGTCGGCCTTCAGCTCGTAGGGGCGGTCGTTCTCGTTGCCGAACATCACGGCATCGAACCCGGCCGCCTGCAAGGCATCGAGGTCGCGGCGGGCAGCTTCGACGATGCCCTCGAGGGCGCCGCCGCCGCCGGCGTACAGGGGCGCACCCGGCAGGGCGCCGAGATGCACCATGGCGATCAGCGGCTTGCCTGGCCCGAACACGCTTCTGAACCTGCTCGTCACGCCTGGCCTCCCGCCGCACCCGGGGCTATGCTAACCGACGTACCGGTGCGCGCACCAGCCGCGTATGCCCGTGCTACGCTCCCGCCAGGGCAAGGGCGAAAGGCGCATGAAGACGGGGCACTGGGACCGGATCGGCAACGGCGGGCTGGCGTTCACCGAGCTTGGGTTTGGCACCGCTCCGCTCGGCAACCTCTATCGCGCCATCGCCGACAGCGATGCGCGCGCCGTGCTCGAAGCGTCGTGGGATAGCGGCTGCCGCTACTATGACACGGCACCGCTTTACGGGCTGGGTCTGGCCGAGACCCGCCTCAACGCCTTCCTTCGCGGCAGGCGGCGCGATGACTACGTGCTCTCGACCAAGGTCGGTCGCCTGCTCAGGGCCTGCCCGCCCGACCAGCGCACCGGCCAGGGCAAGTTCTTCGACACGCCATCGCGGCAGGAGGTCTACGACTACTCGTACGACGGCGTCATGCGATCCTTCGAGTGCTCGCTCGAGCGCCTGGGCGTCGACCGGGTCGACATCCTGTTCGCCCACGACCTCGACACCTTCAACCACGGCGCCACCCGTGACGCACGCATCGATGAGTTGATGCGTTCGGGCTACTACGCGCTTCTGGCGCTGCGCGATCAAGGCGTCGTCAATGCGATCGGCGGCGGCCTCAACGAGTGGCAGGCGGCCGAAGCGCTGGCGCGGCGCGGCGATTTCGATCTCTTCCTGCTGGCTGGCCGCTACACGCTTCTCGAACAGGAGGCGCTCGAAAGCTTCTTACCACTGTGCGAGGCGCGCGGCATCGGCATCGTGCTCGGCGGCCCATACAACTCCGGCGTGCTCGCCACCGGACCGAGGCCGGGCGCCTTCTACAACTACGCCCCGGCGCCGCAGGCGGTTCTCGATCGCGTCGCCGCGATCGCGGCCATCTGCACCCGCCATGGCGTGCGTCTGGTCGAAGCCGCCCTCAAGTTCCCGCTGCTTCACCCGGCGGTCGTCGCCGTCATTCCGGGCGGACAGTCGGTCGCGGAGGTGATCGACAACCGGAGCCATCTCGACGCACGCATTCCGGCGGCGCTGTGGGCGGATCTCAAGCGCGCCGGCCTCTTACGCGCGGACGCGCCGACGGCGTAGCGCCGGCCCTCCGAGGCGCGCTCGGCCGTGGCTGCTTGGCAACAGCGCCTCGGCCCGCTGCTTGAGGCGGGTGCCGCCGAGCCTCCTCCGGATCGGCTCTGGGCGACGATACACGGCCGGGTTTTCGGCTCCGCCGGCAACGTCACGGTGCGGGGGGACGAGGGCGACTGGCAACCGGTCTCGCCCGGCGTGACCATCAAGCTCCTGCATGTCGACCGCGCGGCCGGGACACGTTCCTTCCTGATGCGCTTTGCCGCGGGGGGCGAGCTTGCCGGGCATGCCCATCCGGTCGATGAGGAGTGCCTGATGCTCGAAGGCGAGGTCGCCTTCGGCGACCTCGTGCTCAAGGCCGGCGACTACCACTTGGCGCGCGCCGGCATTTACCACGCCGCCGCCCGTTCCACCCGCGGCGCGCTGATCTTCATCCGCGCGTCCCTCTGACCCTTAACGGTTCGTTGCGGCGGCGCGCCGAGCGGGCACAGCCCAGCTATGCGAAAACGCCACTGGTACCGTGGCCCCGCATGCGTATGCTCGGCCCTCCCGAATCCTTGGTCCCGGTCATGACTGTTGCTTACGCGGCGCCGCGGCGCGCCTCGACCCCCGTCGCCGCTGGTTTCGCCTACATGCTCTCCTCCGTCGCCGTGTTCTCGGTGATGGACGCTCTGGTCAAATGGCTGGCGGCCGACTACTCGGTCGCGCAGCTCATGTTCTTCCGCAGCGTGTTCGCCTTCGTTCCGCTCGGCGTGCTCGCCTGGCACAGCGGCGGGCCTGCGGCGCTGCGCACGACGCGGCCCGGCGGCCATGTGCTGCGGGCGCTGATCGGCATCACGGCCATGGGCCTGTTCTTTCTTGCGCTGGGCCTGATGCCGCTGGCCGATGTCGTTGCCATCTCGTTCGCCGGACCGCTCTTCCTTACCGCGCTGTCTGTGCCCCTGCTGGGCGAGCGGGTTGGTATCCGCCGGTGGGCCGCGGTCGTCGTCGGCTTCCTTGGTGTGCTGGTCATCGTCCGGCCGGGCCCTGGCATGTTCGACCCGGTCTCGCTGGTGGCCGTCGGCGGCGCGGTGGCGTACGGGCTCGCCATGATCATGGTGCGCAAGCTGAGCGCCACCGAATCGACGGTCGCGATCGTGTTCTACTTCACGCTGAGCTGTGCGCTCGTCAGCGGGCTTGCCCTGCCGTTCACGTGGGTGACTCCGCCGGCCGAGGACTGGATCGCGCTCGCCGCGCTGGGCGTTCTCGGCGGGCTCGGCCAGATCCTCATGACCAACGCGTTTCGCCGCGTCCAGGCCGCGGTGGTCGCGCCGCTCGAGTACACCGCGATCCTGTTCGCGGTTGCCCTCGGCATCGTGTTCTGGAACGAGCGGCCCGATTCCTGGACCCTGATTGGCGCCGCCGTGGTCATCGCCTGCGGCCTCTACATCCTGCACCGCGAGACGATGCGCGGCAGGGGCGCGCGTGCGCGTCTGCCAACGGCCTGATCACGCCACAACGGTGGCGCGGCGACGGTGCCACACGCCGTAGGCGTGCGCGAGAAAGGCAAGCCACGCTCCGGCGAGCATGACGGCGGTCAGCGGCAGCGCCGAATCGCGGATCAGTGTTCCGACCAGGAATGAGGCGCCGGCGGCCATCGTCATCTGCAGGAAGCCGTTGAGGCCTGCGGCCGTCCCGGCCGCCTGAGGCCGAACGCTCACGGCCCCCGCGCTGGCGTTGGGCATCGCGAAGCCGTTGCCGAAGGCCATGACTGCCGTGGCGCCGAACAGGACGGCGATGCCCGCCTGACCGGCCAGCGACAGAGCGAACATCGCCGCTCCGCTAACCAGGGAGAGCGAAGTCCCGAGCCAGATCATGCGGTCGATACCAACGCGACGCGAGTAGCGTCCGGCGAGGAAATTCCCGGCCATGAAGGCCGCCGAAATGACGATGAAGTAGAGGCCGTACGTGCTCGGCGCGACCCCCATGACTTCGATCACGACATAGGGCGCACCGGCCAGGAAGCCGAAGAACACCGCGAGCGAGAACGCGGAGGTTGCCGCATAGCCCCGAAAGTCGGGCACCCGTAGCAGCGCGCCGAAGGTCCGCATGGTCGTCAGCGGGTTGGTCGTGGGCTGGAGGAGACGGTTGGTCTCGCGGAACGTCACCAGCGCGGCGACGAGAATCGCGCCGCCGATCAGTGCGACCAGCGCGAAGCTTGACCACCAGCCGACCCAGACCTCGAGAAACCCGCCGATCGTCGGCGCGATCATCGGTGCCATCACCATGCCCATCGTGACGTAGGCGAGCCGGCCCGCCACTTCCTCGCGCCGGTAGACATCACGCAGGATGGCGCTGGCGAGCACGATGCCGGCGCACCCGCCGGCGGCCTGCAGCACGCGGGAACCTATGAGAAACCCGATGCTGGGTGCCAGCATCGCCGCGGTCGACCCGACGAGGAACAGCGCTCCGCCACCGAGCAGGGCCGGGCGGCGGCCGAAGCGATCCGACACCGGCCCGTAGACGAGCTGGGCCAGCGCGACGCTGACCAGCGACAACGTGAGCACGAGCTGCACCGTCGCGTAGTCGGTGTCGAACACGTGCTGCAGGCCGGGAAGCGACGGGATCAGGATGCTCTGGGCCATGGGGCCGATCGCGGCCAGCCCGACCAGCATCAGCAACGCGGGCTTCGGCGCCGCTGTCTCGGCTGCCCCGAGCACGGCGCCCCCGGTGACATCGTTCATTGGTTGCTACCGGTCTCCGGAGACCACAACGGCGGCGCCAGACGCCTCGACCGTGCTTCCCGACTTCACTCGGCAGCGCGCCGTTGCTGCATCCACGCCGGCTTGTTACGCACCCGCTCGCGCACGAACGCCTGCGTCGGCAGAGTGAGGCCGAGCGAATAGAGCATCGGCTTCTCCCACGGGTAGATGGTGCGCTCGGGCAGCGGCGTCGCGGTATCGACGATCGCGCCGTCCTTCATGATCAGCTTAAGCCGGCTCTTGTCCTGAAGGACCGTTATGTCCATCAGCGGATCGCCCTCGACAACGAGGATGTCGGCGAGCCGGCCCTCCTCGAGCGTGCCGAGCTCCCCTTGCATGCCGAGCGCGAACGCGGCGTTGCGCGTGCCGGCCTGCAGCGCCTCCATCGTCGTCATGCCGAGGTGGGTCACGAGGTGTTCCATCTCGCGCGCGTGCCACTCGCCGTAGGGCACCGAGCCCTGGCCCGAATCGGTCCCCGCCATCATCATGATGCCGGCGCGGTGGGCCTTCGACAGGTTGATGCGCGCCGCCTCGAGCTCCTGCTCATAACCCTCGACGATGCGTTCGGGCACTCCGACTTCCGGCCCCCATTCGACCGTGTTGGCCAGGAGGCTCAGCGTCGGGCAGATCGGGGTGCCGTGCTCGACGAAGGCGTCGATGTCGGCGTCCGAGAGGTAGGAGGCATGGATGACCCAGTCGAAACCCGCGCGTGCGGCGGCGGCGGCGACCGAGCCGGTGCGCGCGTGGATGGTGCAGCGCTTGCCCAGCCGGTGCGTCGTCTCGGCGATGGCGCGGAGGTCGTCGTCGCTGAGCGAGCCGGCCATCCCCTCGTGGGTGACGACGTCGCCATCGCCCGCCACCTTGATGATGTCGACGCCGTCCTTCACCTCGCGGCGCACCTCGGTGATCATTTCATCGCGCGTGTTGCACAGCACGCCGAACGAGGACACCGGGTGCTCGATCCACGATGGCCACAGCGAGGCGATGGCATTGTAGGTCGTGATGTAGCGGCCGGCCGCGACCATCCGCGGTCCCTCGATCATGCCGCAGTTGATCGCATCGCGCACCCCGACCGCAATGTTCCAGGTCGAGCCGGGGTCACAGATCGCGGTGACGCCGGCGCGCAGCACCTT
>VGEJ01000180.1 GCA_016869335.1 Alphaproteobacteria bacterium
GGGGCTGCTTGCCCGCCACTACGCGCCGCGCCGGCCGCTCCGCCTCGACGCGGCCGAGGTGCGGCCCGGCGAAGCACTGCTCGGCTTCGGATCGGGGCCGCTCGCGATGACCGCCCAGCGCAACCTGAGCGCGCGCGCCGACCTGGGCGAGGCGGCCGCCAACCTCTTCCGCATGTTGCGTGAGCTCGACCGCCCCGAGCATGTGGCGATCGCGGTCATGCCGGTGCCCGAGGTGGGATTGGGGCGGGCGATCAACGACCGGCTGCGCCGCGCCGCCGCGCGCTGAGGTGCGCTGCTTGCCGCTTCGGCAACGCCGCGATACATAGCCGTCGATGGCGGTTCCGGCGGCGCTCATCGCGGGCATCAAGGCGGCGGTCGGGCCGCGCGGCTGGAGCGACGATCCAGCCGTCGTCGCCCCGCATCTGAAGGAGCGGCGCGGTCTCTACGCCGGGGCGACGCCGATCCTCGTGCGGCCGACGACGACGGCCGAAGTCGCGGCCGTCGTCCGGTTGTGCGCCGCGCATCGCACCCCCGTCGTGCCGCAGGGTGGCAACACCGGCCTGGTCGGCGGCCAGGTGCCTGATGCTTCGGGCGAGGAGGTCCTAGTCGCGCTCGCTAGGCTCAACCGCGTGCGCGCCATCGATCCGACTAACGACACCATCATCGTCGAGGCGGGGTGCGTGCTGCGGCATGTCCAGGAGGCGGCCGCCGCCGCCGATCGCCTCTTTCCGCTGAGCCTCGGCGCCGAGGGTAGCTGCCAGATCGGCGGCAATATCGCCACCAACGCGGGCGGGGTGAGCGTGCTGCGCTACGGCTCGGCGCGCGATCTCGTGCTCGGCCTCGAGGTCGTCCTGCCCGACGGTCGGGTGTGGGACGGCCTGCGCACGCTGCGCAAGGACAACACCGGCTATGATCTCAAGCAGCTCTTCATCGGTGGCGAGGGCACGCTCGGCATCATCACCGCCGCGGCGCTCAAGCTGTTCCCCCGGCCGCGCCAGGTCGCTACCGCGCTCGCCGTCGTGCCCGATCCGGCAGCGGGACTCGAAATCCTCACGGCGCTCAAGAGCGCCACCGGCAACCTGGTCAACGCGTGCGAGCTGATCGCGCGGCCGGCGCTCGAGTTTGTGTTGCGGCACATCCCCGGGACCACCGATCCGTTCCCGGCACGGCACGGCTGGTACCTGCTGCTCGAAGTCTCGAGCGCGGCCGAGGGGCACTGGCTCCGCGCCGCGCTCGAGCGGGTGCTGGCAGCGGAACACGAGGCGGGCCGACTGACCGATGCGGTGATCGCGACGAGTACCGCCCAGGCGCGCGCGCTGTGGCGGCTCCGCGAGACGATTCCCGAAGCCGAGATTCAGGAGGGCGGCGGGATCAAGCACGACATCGCGGTGCCGGTTTCCCGCGTCCCCGAGTTCATCGTGCAGGCGACGGCCGCCGTCGAGGTGGCGCAGCCGGGCATCCGCGTGATCGCCTTCGGCCACCTCGGCGACGGCAACATCCACTTCAATCTGGTCCGACCGCCGGGAGCCGATGCAACCACCTTTCTGGCCGAGTGGGATCACTTCAGCGCCATCGTGCACGGCGTCGCCGCCGCGCTCGGCGGCTCGATCAGCGCCGAGCACGGCCTCGGCCGGCTCAAGCGCGAGGAGATCCGAGCTTACAAGCCCGCGGTCGAGATCGAGCTGATGCGCCGCGTCAAGGCCGCGCTCGATCCCGACAACCTGATGAACCCGGGGAAGCTGGTCTAGCTAGACTAGCGCCCGCCACCGACGTCGACCAGCGCGCCGGTCACGTAGGAGGCGCGGTCGGAGAGAAGCCAGAGGATCACCTCGGCGACCTCCTCGGGCGCCGCGATCCGCTTCATCGGCACCGTGGGCACGATCTTCGCCACCCTCTCGGGCAAGCCGGAGCGGGCATGAATCTCGGTGTCGATCATGCCCGGGCGCACGGCGTTCACCCGGATGCCCTGATCGGCTACCTCCTTGGCCAGACCGAGCGTGAAGGTATCCACCGCGCCCTTCGAGGCCGCGTAGTGCACGAATTCGAAGGGGCTCCCCATGCGCGCTGCGACCGAGGAGACATTGACGATCGCGCCACCCGCGCCGCCCTGTTGGCGCGCCATCCGCCGCACCGCCTCGCGCGCGCACAGGAAGACACCCCAGACGTTGACCCGCAGCACGCGCTCGAGGTCATCGCCCGCGATCGCCTCGACCAGGCCCGCGCGGCCGGGTACGCCGGCGTTGTTGACGAGCGCGGCGAGCGGACCCAAGCGATCGGCCGCCGCGAACAGGCGCATGATGTCGGGCTCGCTGCCGGTATCGGCCCTGACGGCAATGGCCCGCCGCCCGAGCGCTTCGATCTCGGCCACGACGGTATCGGCTCGTGCCTCCTCGCTGAGATAGCTCAAGCAGACATCGTAACCGTGCTTGGCTCCGAGCCGGGCGGTGGCCGCACCGATGCCCCGGCTGCCGCCGGTGATCAGAAGAATCGGCGCCACCCTCAGCCCCAGATCTGGAAGTTGAAATCGAGTTCCGGGGCGTGCTCGCCGGGCCTGGTATCGAGCGAGCGGTAGTCCCCGCGGTAGAACACGAGGGGATGATGGGCCGGCCGAGCGAACAACCGCTCGACCTCGGCGATGAAGATCACGTGATCGCCGCCCTCGTGGCGCGCCCACGCCCGGCAGTCGAACGCGGCCACTGCGGCGGTGAGGATGGGGCACCCGCCCGGCGAGAGCTCATGCGGCACGCCGCTCCACTTCTCGGTCAGCGTTGCGGACGCGAAGCGGTCGGACAGCTCGCGCTGCGATGCCGCCAGCACGTTGACGGCATAGCGATCGCAGGCCAGAAAACCGGTGAAGCTGCGCAGGTGGCGTCCGAGGCTGAACAGGACGAGCGGCGGGTCGAGTGAGACGGAGTTGAACGAGCTCGCCGTGACGCCCAGCAGAGCGCCGCTCCCCGGATGCCGGCCGGTGATGAGCGTCACCCCGGTGGCAAAACAGCCCAGTGCCTCGCGGAGAACCCGGCGGTCGCTGCCAAGCGCCGTCAGCGCCGTCGCCCGCTCCTCGGGCCGTGCCCGCATGCTTCGCGGTACCATGCCCGGACGGTAGGAAGTTTGACCCACTGAATCAAACTCTTTGTCCCTACCCCGAGGGGCCGCGCTAGGCTAGGCGGTCTACTTGGCACCGCAATGTCCCTGCCGGTCGTGTTCCATCCCGCCTACTCGATCCCGCTGCCGGCGGCGCATCGCTTTCCCATGCCCAAGTTCGGTCAGCTCAAGGAGGTGCTGATCGCCGATGGCGTGGTCGAGCCGTCGGCGTTCAGCGCCCCGATCCCGGCGCCTCGCGCCTGGCTCGAGCTCGTCCACACGACAGCCTACGTCAGCGGCGTCCTCGAGTGCACCTTGCCCGAGGAGGCGCAGCGTCAGATCGGCCTGCCGCTCTCGCCGGTCCTCGTCGAGCGCGCGCTCGCTGCGGTTGGCGGCACAGTCCTGACGGCGCGTCTGGCGGTGGCGCAGGGCCTCGCGTGCAACACCGCGGGGGGCAGCCACCACGCCTTCGCCGGGCACGGCGCCGGCTACTGCGTCTTCAACGACGTGGCGGTGGCGGTGCGGGTGCTGCAGGCCGAGGGGCTGATCCGCCGCGCCCTCGTGATCGACCTCGACGTCCACCAGGGCGATGGCACGGCGGCGATCTTCGCTGGCGATGCCAGCGTCGTCACCTTCTCGGTCCACTGCCAGGCGAACTTCCCCGCGCATAAGCAACGCAGCGATCGTGACGTCGGGCTGCCGCGCGGGGTGGGCGATGCCGCGTATCTGGCGATGCTCCGAGAGGAGCTTGCCGCGCTGATCCCGGCGAGCGCGCCGGACGTGGTGTTCTACAACGCCGGGGTCGATCCACACCGCGATGATCGCTTCGGCCGGTTGGCGCTGACCGATGGCGGGCTCGCGGCGCGCGACCGCCTCGTGCTCGAGACCTGCCGGCGGCACGGCTTGCCGCTCGCAGGGGTGATCGGCGGCGGTTACGGCGATGATCTCGATACCCTGGCGCGCCGCCACGCCATCCTGCATCGCACCGCCGTGACGCTCGCCGACTGAGCCCCGGCAGCTCAGCCGGCGCGGGCGAGCGCGATCTGGGTCTCGAGATAGTCTTCGACGAAGCCCCGCACGATCTCGTCGATGGTATCGTCGCCCTTGATGCCGAGGCTTGCCGCCCGAGCTGCCGAGAGCGCCTTGGGCCAGCCGTCGACGATGTTCTGGATGAACGGGTCGCGCTGCCAGGAGACCTGGCCGAAGCGACGGTTACCGGCGTGGCGCTCGGCCGCCGCAACCATATCGTGGGCGGTTACGGTGAGGCCGGGAAGGAGCACCGTGCGGTTGTGCCCCAGCGCCTCGGCCGGCGCCTCGTGCACGGCGATGAAGGCCTCCATGACGCGGCGCGGCGAGAGGCACGGCAGGCCGGTCTCGGGCGCCACCGGGCAGTTCGTCGCCACGCCCGAGAGCGGCTCGCGGATCACCCCGCTGCACCACGAGGAGGCGGCGGTATTGGGCTTGCCCGGTCGCACCACGATGGCGGGCAGGCGCATCGAGCGGCCATCGAGAAAGCCCTTGCGCGAGTAGTCGTTGATCAGGTGCTCGCCGCACAGCTTCTGCACGCCGTACGACGTCTGCGGCACCGGCGCGGTGTCGTCGGTCACGACGGCCGGGAGCTTGCCGCCGTACACCGCGACCGAGCTAGTGAAGATCAGGCGCGGGCGATGCGGCAGCCGGCGGCAGGCCTCGAGCACGTTCATCGTGCCGTAGAGATTCGAGCGGTAGCCGAGGTCGAAGTTGGCCTCGGCACCACCGCTCACCAGCGCCCCGAGATGAAAGACCGACGCCGTGTCGGGACCGATCAACGCGTAGGCCTGGGCAAGATCACCGATGTCGCCGGTCAGCACCTTGACCCGGCCCTCGCGCGGTGGCGGCGGCTCGACGATGTCGAACAACACGATCTCCGTCACCGCTTCGCCGCGCCCGGAGATGCCGACCAGGCTACCGCGCTTGATGATCTCGTCGGTGAGGCGGCTGCCGAGAAACCCGCCGCCGCCGGTTATGATGACCTTCATGCCGTTCCCCGCTCCCGCATCTGGCTGGCGACACCATAGCGGAAGGCGCTTCGCGGCGCACCGGTGCGGCTACTCGGGCTTCAGCTTCAGTGCAGCGGAATTGATGCAGTAGCGCAGCCCCGTCGGCTCGGGGCCGTCGTTGAAGACATGGCCGAGGTGCGACTCGCACGCGGCGCACAGCACCTCGGTGCGCCGCATGCCGTGGCTGACGTCGTCTTCGGTGGCAACGCGATCGGCCGCCAGCGGCTGCACGAAGCTCGGCCAGCCGGAGCGCGAATCGTACTTGGCGGCCGAGCTGAAAAGCGGGTTGCCGCACCCGGCGCACACGTAGGTGCCTTTGTCCTTGGCCTTCCAGTAGGCGCCCGTGAACGCTGGCTCGGTGCCCTTCTGGCGCAGGATGCGGTACTGCTCGGCGCTCAGCTCGCGGCGCCATTCGGCATCGCTCTTCTTCACCTTCGTGTCGGCGCTCATCGGTTTCACCTTCGTGTTGGCGCTCATCGTTCCCTCCGCGGTGATCCTCGCGAGCAGTATATGGCGCGCTCGCTCATCGTCGCATCAGGGCCTCGACCTCGCGCCAGCCGGCCTCGGCCACGGCCCGCGCCATGCGGCCGCGCGCCTCGGCGGTGGCGCTGGTTGCAGTGCCGTCGCGCACCCGGCCCGTGATGCCCTGGAGGATCGCCGCCAGCCGGAACATGTTGTAAGCGATGTAGAAGTCCCAGTGGGGGATCGCGCCGCTACCGGTGCGGCGGCAATAGCGTGCCACGTACTCGTTCTCGCTCGGAATGCCGAGGCAGTCGAGGTCGACC
>VGEJ01000181.1 GCA_016869335.1 Alphaproteobacteria bacterium
CGGCGGCCAAGGCGGCGAACGCCGCGCGCGCGCGCTCGACCGCGCCCGCCTTCACCGCCGCCAGCGCCTCGACCTCGCGCGCCGAGTAGCGCCAGACGTTGTCTTCCTCGAGCAAGGGCTCGAGCCGGGTTTGCAGGGCGGCGGCATCACCCCCGTCAACGAGGTGCAGGGCGGCGAACAGGCGCGCGAGGTCGCGCAGGACCGAGTCGACATCGCCATCGGCGGCAATCGCGTCGTAGAGCGCAACCGCGCCCGCGGTGTCACCGGCCGCAACGAGGTCGGCCGCAGCACTCAAGTGGGCGAGAGCGCCGTAGCTGCCACGTGAGCCCTCGCCAAGCGTGGAGAAGGCGGCCGCTGCCTCTTTGTGCTGGCCCTGTTGCGAGAGGAACAACGCTTCGGCAAAGCGCTGCCCGTCAGCCTCGCGCGCCGCGAACTGATACTGCCGCCACGCGACGCCGCCAGCAATTACCAGGACGATCGCGCCGGCCGCCGCCAGCAGATAGAGGCCGTACTTCCTCCACAGCCGGGCGTAGCGCTCGCGCCGAACGTCCTCTTCAACTTCCTGAAAGATGTCAGCCATGAGTCGCGCCGCCCGCCGCTACCGTCGCCACTTGATCGAGCAGCCGATGCTGGGAACCTGGTCGGCGGGACCCTGCCCGGACTCGGCGGTCAGGGTCATCCCCTCGAACAGCTCGCGCCGGGCGCCGCTGACCGGCGCGGCGTGGCGAACCTCGCACAACCGGCCATGATAGTGCAGCGCCAGCTCGGCATTGAAGCCGAAGAACTCGGGCGTGCAGACGGCGCCGTAAGCGCGCGCCGCCTCCTGCGTGCGGTCGATCACGTAGGGGAAGTCGATGCCCTTCGCGCGGGCGAACTCCGTCATCGCCGGCAGGTCGTCCTGGGGATAGGCGAGGGTGTCGTTGGGCATGATCGCGATGGCACCGATCCCGAGCGGGCGCAGGGCCGCGGTCTCGCGCACGATCATGGCGATGGTGCCCTTGACGTAGGGGCAGTGGTTGCAGAGGAACATGACGAGCGTGCCGCGCGCGCCGCGCACATCCTGGAGGGAGTGCCAGGCGCCATCGGTGCCCTCGAGCGAGAAATCGACCGCCCGCCAGCCGAAGTCGCAGACCGTGCCCGTCATCGCCCGCCTCTCAGTGGTCACGCGCGCCGATGCGCAAGCCGTGCCACCGTGTTGGGATGCTCGATTATAGCGCCCCCGCCGCACCCGGCGAGCGCGTCGTGGGTTCGGTGGGTTGCGCCCCGCCGCTTCGTCCGCGTGCCGCGCTACTCCCACTCGATGGTGCCGGGGGGCTTGGAGGTCACGTCGTAGACCACCCGGTTGATGCCGCGCACCTCGTTGATCACGCGCGTGGCGACCTGGCTCAGGAACGCGTGGTCGAAGGGATAGGAGTCGGCGGTCATGCCATCGACCGCGGTCACGGCGCGCAAGGCGCACACGTGCTCGTAGGTGCGCTCATCGCCCATCACCCCGACCGTCTTGACCGGCAGCAGGACGGCGAAGGCCTGCCAGATCGCATCGTAGAGCCCGGCGCGCCGGATCTCCTCGATAAAAATGGCATCGGCATGGCGCAGGATCGCCACCTTGTCCGCCGTGACCTCACCCGGCAATCGGATGGCGAGGCCCGGACCGGGGAACGGATGGCGCCCGACGATACCCTCCGACAGGCCAAGCTCGCGGCCGAGCGCGCGCACCTCGTCCTTGAACAGCTCACGCACGGGCTCGAGCAGCTTGAGGCGCATGCGCTCAGGCAGGCCGCCGACGTTGTGGTGCGACTTGATGGTCCGGCTCGGGCCACCGTGCGGCGAGACCGACTCGATGACGTCGGGATAGAGCGTGCCCTGCGCCAGGAACGCGGCTCCGGCGAGCTTGCCGGCCTCGTCCTCGAACACCTCGATGAAGGTCGCGCCGATGATCTTGCGCTTGGCCTCGGGATCGGTCACCCCAGCGAGCCGGCTCAGGAACAACGCCGATGCATCGCGGTGCACCAGCGGAACGTTGAAGCGGTCGCGAAACACCCCCACCACCTCCTCGGCCTCGGCCGCGCGGAGAAGCCCGGTGTCCACGAACACGCAGGTCAACTGATGGCCGATGGCTTCGTGCACGAGTGCCGCCACCACCGCCGAATCGACGCCGCCCGAAAGCCCGCAGACGACCCGGCCACGGCCCACCCGCTCCCGGATCGCCGCCACCGCACCGCGGCGGAACGTCGCCATGGTCCAGTCGCCGGCGCAGCCCGCGACATGGCGCACGAAGTTGCGCAGGAGCGCCGCGCCGTGCGGCGTGTGGGCAACCTCGGGGTGGAACTGGACACCATAGAAGCGGCGGCGATCGTCGGCGATGGCAGCGAACGGATCGCCTTCGGTCGCGGCCACCACCTGGAAGCCCGCAGGGATCGCGATGACGCGATCGCCGTGGCTCATCCACACCTGCTCGCGCTGGCCGACCGCCCACACCCCCTCGAACAGCGCGCAGTGAGCGGCGACGTCGATGAAGGCGCGGCCGAACTCACGAAAGCTGGCGGGCTCCACCTGGCCGCCCAACTGGGCGCACATCACCTGCTGGCCATAGCAGATGCCAAGGACGGGCACGCCGAGCGCGAACGCCTCGGCCGGCGCCCGCGGCGCCGCCGCGGCGGTGACGGACTCCGGCCCACCCGAGAGAATCACCGCGCGCGGCGCCCGGCGCTCGAGTGCCGTCGCCGCGTGCTGATAGGGCACGATCTCGCAGTAGACGCCGGCTTCGCGCACGCGGCGCGCGATGAGCTGCGTGACCTGGGAGCCGAAGTCGATGATCAGGATGCGCTCGGCCGGCGCGGAAGCGCTCATGCCCCCAACTTACGGGGCGCCGGCCGCGCCCGCCAGACCGCTGTGCGACGGCCGCAGCCCGCCGCCGCCCACCCGTTGCGCCGCGGTTGCGTCGCTCTCAGCTCGACCCCTTGCTCTTGAAGGCTTTGATCGCCGCCTTAAGCTCGTCGTACTCCTCGCAGCCGAAAGTACAGATGCGATCGAGCTTGCCGAGATGCTCCTCCGCCTTCACCACGTCGCCGAGCTCGAGATAGGTCTCGCCGATGTACTCGTGGGCGCCCTTGTGCTTCGGGTTCAAGGTCAGCGCCCTGCCATAGTGTTCGAGCGCCAAGTCGAGCTTGCCGACCTTGCGATAGCTGTAGCCCAGCAGATTCTCGGCGTCGGCATCCTCGGGGTTGCTCGCCACCGCCTTGGTCAGGTGTGCGATGGCCTGGTCCCAGTCCTTGGCCTTGATCGCCTTCTCGCCCGCGGCGTAAGCGGATGGCGCTTCCGTCTCCGCCGACTCCGAGCCCGACTTCTTCTTGCTCATGGCCTGCGGCGAGGTCGCGGCCCACGCCACGCCGATGACCAGCAGGGCGAATGTGAAGAGAATGCGCCTGTTCATGTTCGATCTCCACGCCGCCACGGGCGGCGTCGCGTTATCGGGAACGTGGCGCGAGCATAGCGAATAGCAAGCGGCGGCGGCACTGGATGTCTTCGATCCCGCAGTAGCGAGTTCATGAACGAAGTTCAACCCTCCCGGCGGGCAAAGATCGCGACGAAGAACCCGTCCGTTCCGTGCGCGGCGGGCGTGAGTTGCAGGTATTCGTCGGCCGCAGCACACGGTCGCCCGATCACGGCCCGCCACACCGCGCCCGCGTCCTGCCGCGTGAAGTCGCCGTGCGTGCTCAGGAACCACTCGGCGTTGTCCACGTTCTCGGCCGGCAAGATCGAGCACGTGGCGTAGATCAGCCGGCCGCCCAGTCGCACCAGGGTCGCGGCGCGCGTCAGGATCGCCCGTTGGGCGGCGGTCAACGCTGCCAGCCGCGCCGGGTCGAGGCGCCAGCGCTCCCCGGGATTGCGCCGCCAAGCGCCCGAACCGCTGCACGGCGCGTCCACCAGGACACGGTCGCATGCCGCTACCAAGTCGCGCTCCGCCTCGGCCGGTCCCTCCGCCACGAGATTCGCTCGGATGATGTCGATGCCGGCACGGTGCGCCCGTTCACCGATGCGGGCCAAGCGGCCCGGCACGGTATCGAGCGCATGGACGATGCCCGCATTGCCCATCGCCGCAGCGATCGCGAGGCTCTTGCCGCCGGCTCCGGCGCAGTAGTCCACGACGCGATGGCCGGCGCGGGCGGCAGTCAGAAGCGCGATCAGTTGCGAGCCCTCGTCCTGGACCTCGACCCAGCCGGCGCGGAACGGAAGCTTGTCGGTGACTCTCACCGGTCGCTGGATGCGCAAGCCGACGGGCGACATATGCGTCGGCTCGGCGGCGATCCCCAGTTCGGCCAGGGCAGCGCGGACGGCGGGCGGATCGGCCTTGAGGGTGTTGACTCGGAGATCGAGTGGCGCCCGCCCATCGAGGGCGGCGAGTTCGACCGCGAGCCGGTCGCCGAACTGCCGTGCCAAGGGCGCGACGAGCCACTCCGGCACGTTGAGCCGCGCCGCGGGCGGGGCATCGGCGGGCAGCGGAGCGCGCGGTAGAGTCGCAAGCCAGCGCCGCTCGGACGCCGTGAGGGGCATCGGGGCGTGGCGCGAGCCATCGCAGAGTGCTTCCAGATCGGCGAGCGCCAGACCGTCCCGGCACCCGAGCAGCGCCAGACAGAGCGCGCGGGCATTGGACTGGCACCCGCCCGCCTGGGCGAGGCGCCACAGGAGCTCGCCGCGCCGGCGCAGCACCGCGAACACGAGGGCGCCGATCCATGTCCTGTCCTTGGCGCCGATGTAGCGCCGGTATCGAAAGTAGCGGGCGGCGACGCCGTCCGCCGGAAGCGCTTTGCCATCGACCTCGGTGAGGAGATCGATCGCCGCCGCTAAGCGACCAGCCGGCCTCACGGCAATGCGGCGGCCGCTTCAGACGGGCTGCGGGTAGTTCGGCGACTCGCGCGTGATGTGGACGTCGTGAACGTGGCTCTCACGCATCCCGGCGGCGGTGACGCGCCGAAACGTGCAGTCTTGCCGCATCGCGACGATCGTGCGGCAGCCGGTGTAGCCCATCGCGGCCCGCAGTCCGCCGATGAGCTGATGGATCACGCCGCCGACCGGCCCGCGATAGGGCACCTGGCCCTCGACACCCTCGGGGACGAGCTTCAGGTTGTCAGTCACATCCTGCTGGAAGTAGCGGTCGGCCGAGCCCCGTGCCATGGCGCCGACGGAGCCCATGCCGCGGTAGGACTTGTAGGTCCGGCCCTGGTAGTAGAACACCTCCCCCGGCGCTTCCTCGGTGCCCGCGAACAGCGAGCCGATCATGGCACTCGACGCGCCGGCCGCAAGCGCCTTGGCCAGGTCGCCCGAGTATTTGATGCCGCCATCGGCGATCACCGGGACGCCGGCCCGTTCGCACACCGCCGCCACCTCGAGGACCGCGCTGAACTGCGGCACGCCCACACCCGCGATGATCCGGGTGGTGCAGATCGAGCCCGGGCCGATGCCGACCTTGATGGCGTCGGCGCCCGCGTCGATCAGCGCTTGGGCGCCCTCGGGCGTCGCTACGTTGCCGGCAGCGACCTGGGCATAGTTGCTGCGCCTCTTGATCGCCGCGACCGCCTCCAGCACGCGCTGGGAGTGGCCGTGGGCGGTGTCCACCACGATCAGGTCGGCACGGGCATCGAGCAGCGCATCAGCTCGGGCGAGTCCCCCCTCGCCGACACTGGTGGCAGCGCCGACCCGGAGCCGGCCATGTTCGTCCTTGCACGCATCGGGATGCAGCTGGGCCTTCTCGATGTCCTTCACCGTGACGAGACCGATACAGCAAAAGCCCTCGTCCACGACGATGAGCTTCTCGATGCGGTACTGGTGCAGGAGCCGCTTGGCCTCGGCCATGGTGACGCCTTCGCGCACCGTGACCAGCCGCTCCTTGGTCATC